>PKTE01000198.1 GCA_002869335.1 Salinivirgaceae bacterium
AAATAATATTTGACCGATAATATCAAATCCCAAACCTTTACCTACAATATCGTCAATATAGCGCCATAAAAACTGCATGAGTAGTACAAATAGTGCTACAAAAAAAGTTGCTATAAACGGTCCTATAAAGGATTTTAATACAAATAGGTTCAGTTTCTTCACCCGTGATTACTTTTAGGCCAACAAAATTAGCACTTTTTGGTTATGCACGAAACATCTCAAGGTTGATTATTCAGATTATTTAAAAATCTGTCATTTGATTGAAAGCAGAATAGTAATAAAATTGTCATAAAAACATATGGCATTACTCAAAATGAGCCATAATATAAGCGCACATACTAAATTCCCAACTTATGCTTTAATGTACTTATTTGTGTGTCCCATAACTCTATAGCATCCTCTTTGTCATCATCATCTGCAAAGTCTGTAATTATTAGAGCTGTTTCACCCGTAAGATCATCTTTTCTAATACGGAATTCAAAAAATTCAGCATCCTCACCCAGCACTATATCTTCTTCTATCCACTGAAATTTAACATGTTCTGGATTTTTACGAGATAGCATTTCTGCCTTCTGCTCAGCACCATCCCACACAAATGTATATGTCTTTTCATTCACGTAAACATCGTCTGCGAACCATTCTGATAATCCACTTGCGGTACTTAAACGATTAAATAAAACTGCAGGAGAAGAATTAAAGGGATATTCTAGCGTATATTTAGTTTTTGACATAGCACTAATTTATTTGTTCTCATGGCAATATAAAAAAAATATCGATATAATACAGTACAACATCAAAATTAATTATCACTTTTTTGGACATATTGCTTGCAAAAAGAAATTTGTTCTATATATTTGCACCCGCGTAAAAAAAAATACGGCGAGTTAGCTCAGCTGGTTAGAGCGCATGATTCATAATCATGAGGTCCCCGGTTCAAGTCCGGGACTCGCTACCAAAACAAACCCTGGTTAAATTAATCAGGGTTTTTGTTTTTTATAACCCAAACCTACTCCATCGATTTTGCACTTGCAAACGATATTAACTTCAACTTTGCGTCATTATATTCCTCATAATCTTTATGTTCCGGATTATTAGCTTGAAATTCTTCAACTTCCTTGAAATGAATTCTGAAATAGCTTGAAAGGTCTAATTTGTTTTCAATTCCATACTTTTTAAAAATTGCATCTTCTTCCTCCAGGTAATTGGCATAAATATCTTTCGCCTCTTCATAGGTTTTGCCTTTAAATTTCTGCCAATACTTTTCCATTAAAAGAGCGCGCAATTCGTTGCTAATTTTACAGTATGTTTCAACATCCAATTCTTGTTTTTCTTTTTTGGCTTTTCCCTCTTTTTGAGGCTTTTTTGAATCATCTTTAGTTTCTTGAGGAGATCCGCAAGAAAGCGATATTAAAAAGATAGCTAATGTGATAAAAAAAATAATTTTCATGATGTTAGTTTTTAATTAATAAGTTAATTAATTAATTCAAAGGTATTTAAAAAGAGAAAATAATACAAAAATAAAACCTAAGCATGAAAACTACATTGCAAGATTTACCTCAAATCTAATTTGATCATAATAGTGCTGACAAACGTAATAACATCATTAACTATTTCTTTTAAATCGAAAGGAATTCAAACTGATACTATTAAAGACAAAGAATTGATTATTAAGCATAAATTAGTTGATTTGAAAAAACAATAATATCTGAATTTTCTTAAAAAAGAACAATAAGCTTTAGGATTATGCTTTCTTAATCCCATCCCACTATTTAGCTTTCAATTCTTACACCCAAAATACAAACATCATCAATCTGATCATTTACACCTTTCCACGAATTAAATTCCTTTGAAAATGTGTTTAATTGATCGGCTAAAGCTTTATTTGAATTACAAGCTAACAAACTTTTAAACGAAGGGGTTCCATATTTCTTATTTTCTTCCCCTCCAAACTGATCTATAAAACCATCTGAAAAAAGATATATCATGTCCTCTTTTAAAAGTGAAACTTCATGCTTTGTAAAATCATCCATTCTGAGATAGGATGAGATAGGCATTTTATCACCTTTTAATTCATAAAGAGATTTATCTTTTTCAATGAACTTTTTTGCCTCAAAGATTTCATCTTTATCAGAATTCCTAACAATAAAAACAGAATTTCGAGCGCCAGCAAACTCTAATTTTTGCTCTTTCTTGCTGTAAGAGCACAAAGCCATATCCATCCCATCCTTAATCAATAAGTTCTTTTGATTCAATTTAAAATCAATATTATTTGGATTTTGTTGCAGCTCACTAATCATCATAGATCTTAGCTGATTTAATATAGAAGCAGGGTTTGTTTCTTTTCTAATATTTACTATTTCGTTTAAAAATGACATACCAAGCATACTCATTAAGGCTCCCGGTACGCCATGTCCAGTGCAATCGGCCACACAAAATATAATTTTATCATTGACCTCAGATACCCAATAAAAATCACCGCTAACAACACTATGAGGGTGAAAAAGAATAAAATGCTCTCCTAATAAATTGTTTAAAGTATTTTTTTCAGGAAGAACAGATTGCTGTATAAGCAAAGCATAATCTATGCTTGAAGTGAGTTTATAATGAATATTCTCAATTTCCTCTTTTTGGACCATCACTTTATCTCGCTGAGCTTCTATTTCATCTCTTTGAGATAAAATCTCTTCCTTTTGTGCGTTAATCTCAGCATTGGCTATTTTTAGGTTATTATTCTTCTCTTTTATAATTTTATTTGATCTTTTCTTATTTCTATAACTGATATAAATTACTAAAGCAATAGTTAATGATAGAACTAGAGCAAACAATAAAGCAATTCGCTCAATATCTTTTTGTTTGATACGTAACTGCTGATTCTCAATCATTATTCTTTGATTTTCAATCTCTTTCTGTTTTTTTTCACTTTCATATTTTGCATTAACCTCAGCAACAATCATGGCCTTATCTTTATTGAAAATACTATCTCTAATACTTATATATTGAAGCGATACTTCAAGAGCCTTTGATTTTTTATTTGCTTTTTGATATGCATAAATTAATTCCTTTAGTGCATCATGTTGTGTGCTTATTGAATTTACCTCTTCACCTAATTCTAAGGCCTTTTTGCCGTAGTTTATAGCTTGATTTACGTATGTTCTCTTTTGATCAGTATTTATTAAAGAATCAGAAATAGCAAGATTTAAACGAACCATATTAATATAACTTGCAGCTAAACCATCCCTATCATTCATTTCAGCTTTTAATCCTAGTGATTTTTCAAGATAATCAACAGCTTTAGCATATTTTTTTTGCATAAAAAAGTTCTCACCTAAGTTGTTGTATGATTCTCCTATACTAGCCTTATCCTTTTGCAAAACAGCCAATTCTAATGAGCGCATAAAATACTTATCAGCAACTGAATATTTTTTATTAATATGATAAATTATGCCAATATTGTTCAAAGATGAAATCATATTTACGGTATCATTTAGCTCCCTCTTCAATTCATAGGATTTTTGAAAATATTCCAAAGCTTTATCCTCAATTCCCTGACTATAATATATTGAGCCAAGGTTATTGTATGCTTTTGATAATAAAAGTCTATTATTTTGTTTTTCAATTATTTTAAGACCTACATGTAATCTTGAAATTGCTTTTTCAAATTGCCCCATCTTATTGTAAACAATTCCTAAATAATTGCTCGTTTTTACAATTTGTATTGTATCATCAATTTCATATGCCTTATCAAGGGATTTCTCGTATAAATAAACAGCTGTATCATAATTAGACCGCATTTCATAGACATACGCTATCGTATTATTTACCGGAATAAATACATCATGGAACTGATAATCTATTGAAATGTTTCGAGCCTTATTTAAAAGTAATAATGCAGAATCCGGAGAAGTATAAATGTAACTCTCTGACATCTCATTAATTTTTTCAACAAACGATCTATCTGGTCGTTTAGGGATATTATTTAATAGTGAGTCAATCTCCTTAATTTGGGCATGCAAAGAAAATGGTATTGCTAAACAGCAAAACAAAAAACACAGCACTATATTTCTCATAACTTGAGTTATAAACTTATATAATTAACTTTTCAAAATACGATAATTTATATAAACTATCCATTAAAATAAGAATTAATTGAAGGAAAACCTATTTAGAATACAACTTTACTAAAAATGGAAGTTCCTCATTTTCAGGGTTAATGCGAATTGCCTTTTGAAGCTGATTGAAGAGTAGTCTTCGGTCATTGCGTAACATACCTTCCAATCCACGCGTCATCATCTTGTTTCCTTCTATAAAACGCTTAAGCATCATGCGATCAGGAACATTCTGAAATACACGCCAAACGCCATCTCTTGAAAAATTCAAGTAAGCTAAATTGTCTGGTAAATTTTCTTCTTTAAATACATCAAAATCAAAAAACTCCACATAGGAATGATTATCAGTGTTGATTTGAATCTCATTACCAAAAGCTTCAATAGCCTCACTATCATAAATCAATGATGCTGCTAAATGGTATGGATTAGTATAGAAATAAATGTCTTTAGGCAATTTAGCAATTCGTTGTTCCCACTCCTTAAAATCAAGCTTAACAGGGTTCATGCTACCCATTAACACAGCGTGATAATGCCCTAGCCACACAACTGTGTTAGGAAAAACACTTTGAAATGTTTTCATTAAACCGAGTAAGTCCTCCTTTGTCAATTTGTGCAATGGAAGATATTGGGTTACCATACCATTTTCAGTCAAATGCTTTTTATACAATTCAAAGTATTCCTGCGTATATAAACTTCCTGAGCCCAAAACCGGGTGGGTTGGGTCGCTTGAAATCAAATCGTATTTCTCTGAAGTTGATTGCAAAAAATGACGACCATCTCCACCATAAATATTTAATCTTGGATCATTTACAATATTGTTATTCAAATCATTATAGTATGTTGCCGCTTTTTGAAGTCCGGGAACCAATTCCACACAATCAATTTGCTTAATCTCATCATGTACTGCTATAGCGGAAGTAGTAACACCAATTCCAAATCCTACGATTAACGCTTTTTCACACTTTAGCCCAGCAAAAAACGGCATATGTCCCACCATTTTAACTGCTTTAATAGCATCATAACTAGAGCCAATAACCGATGCATTATTGACATAAGTAGATTTTACAGAGAACATTTCGCCCGAAGCCTCACCAACTACAATTGTACCCTGAACTGCTTCATTATAATAGACAACTTTTTTATCTTCTACATGAAATGATGGGGGCAAAATTTGCATTTGAATCTTTGATATTATCAAAAACAATACAATCAAAGCCAAACCAATCAAAACAATTGAACTACTCTGCTTTTGAGCCTTTGCCATTGTTCTGGTAACCACATAAGCTACAACCAAAATCAAAAGAATTATTAATAAAATACTTCTACCAGCTCCCACCAGCGGAATAAACAAAAATGCTGCGATAGCCGGACCCACGAAAGCACCCATGGCATTTACCCACATAATTCGGCCAACTCCCTCGCCAATATTTTTATAAGAATTTGTATATAAATCAATTGCAAACGGAAAAGCATAGCCAGAAAGTGCAGCAACCGGCAAAATTACAATCATAGAAACTACAGCTGGAATAATCAGTAGACGGGTAAAATATGTATCGAATAAATCAGCCAAAGGGAGCAACATCACTTGCGGTAGATTCAAAAGTAAAATAAGCCCCACTCCCACTAAACCTGAGATCATTAGCAATAATCTATAAATCAATCTCAAAGGCTGCTTGATAGAATGTGATTTCATTTTATAAAACCAGCTACCCACAAATAAACCAAGAATTACAAGTGAAGCAATTAATGAGAAAGTATAGCTAGTATTTGTAAGATAAACTTTAAGAATCCTCAACCAAACTACTTGCAATCCAATTATCGACAAACCACAAATGAATGTCAACAATAAAGCTGGCTTACGAAAATCATCATTTATTTTATTCGATTTTGTTTTTGTGGATTTCTGCGTTGGTTCTTTTTCTGATTTTAAGGTTTCAATTGGTATTTTACGCCAAACAATTAGCGCAAGCGTGACCATTATCAATACTGCCAAAAAAAGTGTACTCTGCTGTCCAAATCTTCCTAAAAAAATAAAACCCGTTAATAGTCCGCCTATAGCGCTACCCAAGGTCTCTAAACCATAAATCCGACCTAAATTATTTCCTAATTTATCATCTGATTGAATAATCGTTTTTGCTAATAGTTGCAGAACGCCTCCCATAAAAAACGTGGCAATCATCAAAAACAAGAATGCCACTAAATACACAATAGCCTCTCGAAAATATAGCGACACCCCTGCCAAAATTTCATATAAATCAGGCAATACAGATTGAAATACGAAATAGTTAATCAATCCGATAAGCGCAATGGTCGCTAATATATGAGCAAGTAAATGTTTTTTGTGGGGATTTTTATGAATGTATTTACCCCAAAACATGCCACCAAATCCAATTCCGGCCATAAAAGTTGCCAGAACCAAAGTAGATGCAAATACAGTTGAGCCTAAGTAAAGTCCCAATAATCGATTCCAACTAATTTCGAAAATAAGAAAAGTGAATCCGGCTAAAAAAACAACCAACTGAGGGAGTAACCTTAATTTTTGTGGATTTGACATAGCAAATTTTGTGAATTGATTGAAGCAAAAATAACCAAAAAGATGAAAGAGGAAAAGGAGATTATGAAAGCCTATTTAATATTCTTTTCAATATTACGTCTTAAACGCTTTAATCCGGTTCTGAAGAGCACCGTATCACTAAACAATCGTTTAAACTGAGAACTGCCCATTTGATGCCAATCATCATCGGTTAGCTCCGTAATTTCTTTCCGTGGAGCCAACTCAGCCATGCCTGTAATGCTTACATCTTTATTATAGGGACATTCCTGTTGGCAAATATCGCAACCAAAAATATAACCTGCTAATCGATCGTTGTCGGCAAATTCGCCTTTATATTCAATGGTTTTATATGAAATACACTTGTTACTATCAACTATTCCAGGTTCTATAATTGCCCCATTTGGACAAGCACGCATGCATAAATCACAATCAGTGCAATGGGAGAAATCTGAAGTACCCAATTCCCTACTTTCATATTGAAGTTTGCCTTTTTCTTTTGTAGAATTTACTCTACCAATAACATCGGCAGAATTAATCGTTTTATCCAAATATAAAACACCTATAAACATCATTGAGCCAATTTTCTCATTGATAAGCATTCCATTTTTACCGATGAAACCTAATCCTGATTTTACTGCTAAATACCGTTCTGGAACAGGCGCAGAATCAGTAAATGCTCTTCCATTAATCTCAGGATCTATAGTTTTAACATACTCTAATAAGGTATTTAGCTTTTGCTTTAAAATAAAATGATAATCAACACCTAAGGCATAGCGAGAAATTTTATACCTACTCTTAAGATCAGGTTTTTCGTGGTTATATGAAGCCAGCACTACAATGGCGCTTTTAGCATTTTCAAGAAGCATATCAGGTTTAAAGCGTTGCTGAGCATTTTTTTCCATGTAGGTCATTTCACCGTGATACCCTTTTTGGAGCCAACTTTTATAAAAATTCTCGAACTCAGGATCTGTATTTGTCAAATCAACAATACTGGCTGCATGGAAGCCTATTTCGATGGCTTTATCTATAGTTTGTGTTGTATGTTGATTTTGAAATGGCATATAATCTTTTCAAGCAATTAGTTCAACCCCTTCAGGGTTGCTTATTTGTTATTCGCAATATCCTCGGATTTCATCCGATGTCAATTTGTTGAAGCCCTTCAGGCTTCTATATTTCATATTGAGTTTTCTTAGAACAATCTACCTTGATTAGATGGGTGAATTTTGCCCAGATGCTCATAAGCTAAAGGTGTAGCTTCTCTACCACGTGGAGTTCGCTTTAAAAATCCTTCCTTGATTAAAAATGGCTCATATACTTCTTCAACTGTTCCGGCATCTTCACCTATGGCTGTTCCAATAGTATTCAGTCCAACCGGTCCTCCCTGGAATTTATCAATAATCGTAGTCAGAATTTTATTATCAATTTCATCCAATCCAAAACGATCAATATTTAATGACTCAAGCGCATATTTAGCAATGTCGTTATCTATTCTACCATTCCCTTTAACCTGCGCAAAATCTCTAACACGGCGAAATAAAGCATTGGCAATACGAGGTGTTCCACGGCTACGAGATGCAATCTCGCCGGCGGCATCATGTTCAATCGGAATATTTAGAATTCGGGCAGAACGATGAATAATTTTCTCAATCACTTCTGCATCATAATACTCCAAATGCAAATTAATGCCAAATCTAGCACGCAATGGACTGGTTAGTAAACCCGAACGCGTAGTTGCCGCAACCATTGTAAAGGGCTCCAAATTCAATTGAACAGTGCGAGCACTTGGTCCTTTATCAATTACAATATCGATACGAAAATCTTCCATTGCAGAGTACAAATACTCTTCTACAATGGGATTCAATCGATGAATTTCGTCGATAAAAAGCACATCATCTGGTTCAAGGCTTGTCAGAATACCAGCCAAATCACCGGGTTTATCCAATACGGGGCCACTTGTAATTTTAAATCCTACATTCAGCTCGTTAGCTATGATATTTGCCAAAGTTGTTTTACCCAATCCTGGAGGTCCATGCAACAACACATGATCTAGCGCATCACCGCGCAGTTTAGCTGCTTTAACAAATATCTGAAGGTTTTCCAGAATTTTTTGCTGACCATTGAAATCATCAAATGTGAGCGGGCGTAACTTCTGCTCAAAATCTTTCTCCTCCGAAGCGCCTTGTGCTCTAATATCAAAATCTTCACTCATCTGAATCAATATTTATGGCAATAAAAATACATATTTCAAACGGGAATTTGAAATTAGAAAATCATGGCCTTAAATCAATTGCATAAAAAAAAAGACAGTGTTCAGTAAACACTGTCTTCATATAGTAGATTTTTCTTTTTAAAAATCTTCTTCAACCACTTGTAAACCTAATGATACAAGTTTATCTCTATCAGCGATAAGTTTATTTAGCTCATTCATAGCACTGGAGTCGCCTGATTTCCCATAGTATTCCTTAGCTTTTGTATAATTCCCAATAATTTCATAACAATAGCCCAAATTCAAATACCCTTCTTTTATGTCTTTTAATGGTTTATCGAGCATCGATTTATAAATTTTGCCCATTCCCATAATATCACCTTTATCTGATAAGTCTTTAAGATCTTTAGTTAACTGTTTTATCTCTTTCTTAAATGATTTATCATCTGCTTTCAGTTTTTCAAATTTGTATTTTTTCGATTTAATGATAGGTGAAAAGTAATATTGGTATTGTTTGATTGCATCTTTCTCAGCAGCAGCTATATAAGTTGAAGCTGATGATACTTTAGGCTTTTCCAATGCTTTTGTTTTAGAATAACCTTTTTTACTATTGAAAGGCAATGTTTTTAAAGGAGCACTTTCACCTTTGGCAATAATATTAATATTACCCTTAACTGTTGCTGAATTCGAAATTGTATAATCGTAATAGCAAACAGGAATTTTAGGCGTTACGCTTCCGGTTTCTTTAATATAAACAGGTTTGTTGGAGCTTGATGAACTGGAACTAACATCATATTCACCAGTGATGGTGTAATTTGCATCATCTTTAGAATCTGTAACTTCATATATCTTAGTTGTGATCCATGGATTTTGAATTTTACCCACGCTACCAATGGCAACTCTTTCTGCTGCTAGTGAACCTTTTAGAGCTTTTGCATATGATTCGCCAAAAGTTCCACTCTTACCATCTTTACTAACAAATGCTTCCACATAAACTTTACCCCCACCATCTAACATTTGTCCTGGTAAAGTAAGAATATAACCATCCATTTTTTGTGCTACGGTCACACTTGCTAAAAATATAAGTGCTAGTATAATTTTATATTTAATCGTATTCATAGTCATCACATTTTAAATTATTTTACTAATACAAGTTTAAAGTCTCTAATATGTTGCCATGCTCCTGGTGTTACTGCCAGATTTTTACCTTCATCATTAGGAATACCTAGACGTATATAATTACCATCAACTTTAGGAATGAAAAGAAATTCATATTGCTCTTTCAAAGACTTTTTATACCTATTCTGCTCATTTTTAGCAAAATAATCATCAAATTCCTTCTGAGTGCGCATTGTAGGGCCTTTACTACGTGGATAAGAAAAATATTTTCCTGTGGTTTCATTTTTAATAATCAAATGACGAACCTGTGATCCGTCTTTTTGAATAACCGTAAAATTTTGAAATGACCACTTAGGATATGAATCTAATTTATCAGGATCAAAAGGCTCTTCGGAAGCCGACCAATCATCCATTACAACCCTTTCTGGTTTTTTTAGATTTTCACTTGCTTTTATTACTAACACAAACTTTTGTGGTTTCAATGAGCTTCCAATATCAGAAACAACAGGTTTAAAGATTTGTCCATGAGTGAATGAAACACCCAAAAACATTACCAATGCAATTAGCATTGCAATTTTGATTTTGTTCTTTTTCATAATAAAAAAATATAGGTTAAAATAAATCAATTCAAGCCGCATCTTTTTAAAAACTTGTTTTACTGTGGGTTATATAGGTTGAAAAGGATAATTATAAAATATTGATGCATAAATTATACCAGTAGTTTTAATAATTTCAGTATACCAACATATTTAGATGTTTAAATAATAAAAA
Source organism: Salinivirgaceae bacterium (assembly GCA_002869335.1). Lineage (GTDB taxonomy): Bacteria > Bacteroidota > Bacteroidia > Bacteroidales > Salinivirgaceae > Salinivirga. Next base: position 10,757 of record PKTE01000198.1, read on the forward strand.
CAAATAAGCGTTATTTACTAATAGTTAGTATTTTAATTGAAAACACTATAAAAACTCATTAAAGCTATTTAACATTAATATAACATATTCAACAATAATTAAACTTTTATTAGGTATACTAATGATTATATCAATCCAATTGACAAGAAATGCTTTGTATGTGCTGCTCAATCTGTCCTTAAAAATATAATAATTCATCCAAAATGAAAACTTCTCGTAAAAAAAAGCTCAATTGCACACACATTTGTTAATGAAATTTTAATGAAGTAAATTTGCTCGATATGAAACCATCGATACTAATACTATCTGATCGAAATGAAACCAGAGGCCCAATGCTAGAAGGCTGGATTAGATATTATGCCAAAGATAATGCAGAGGTTAAAAGTGCTGGATTAGAAGCTAAAAAACTCAACTTAATAGCAGCAAAAGCTATGATGGAAGCTGTAATTGATATTACTAAGCATAAACCAACTTCTATTAATGATTTTACAACAAAAAAAATCGACTGGATTATAACGCTTACTGAGCAGGCGAAAATTGAAGCTGAAAAACTATATCCAAATTCAAAAAAAATCAATAAAATAGTTGATCATCCCTTGGATGAAAAGGATGAAGACATAGAAAAACTAAAAAAACATAGAAAAACAGTAAATGAAATGGAAGAATTTGCCATGGAATTTGTCCATACACATATTCGAAAATTATTCTAAATACACAACATTATATTATTCAATATGAAAAGTTTAATTAAAATAGCACTTATACTGACAGTATTTATAATGGCCAGTTGTGCGCAAAATGCTTCTCAAAAACAAGAAATAGCCAAATCAACCATATCGCAATCTACTATTGATAAAGTAGTTGCCAACATTATGGATGAAAGTCCCGATGTAGATAAAGCACGTTTGGAGCGTGGTGTCAAACAAACAGCCAATCTTTGGTTTCCAGAAAATGGCACGGAAGAGGAGTTTACAGAATTTTGTAAAACGAATTTTATAACTAATAGTGAAGCTAGAAAAGTAGCTTACAACAAAATCGCACGCAATTTTGAAATACTCTACGGGCATTTTAATAAAGTGAGCCTTGAATTGTTGGAGCCTCTTCATTTGACAGGGTATGGCGATATAACTCCTGTCGATCAAATGTTTGGAGCATACAGTGCAGGAGCACACTTGCAAAGCGATTTTTATAAAAATAAAATTGCCTACATCATCACACTTAATTTCCCTGAATATTCATTAGCGGAGAAAAATGAATTAGGAGCAAAATGGAATCGCGAAGAATGGGCTTATGCTCGTCTAGGTGATTACTTCACAGCACGTGTCCCTGCCAGTTTAAAAATGAAATATAGCGAAACAGAAACAGCAGCTGATATTTACATTGCCGATTATAACATATTTGCCGGGCAGCTTTTCAGTGAAGCTGGTGAAAAACTTTTCCCCGAAGGATTGAAACTGCTTTCACATTGGAATATTCGCGACGAAATCAAATCTAACTATGCTGATAAAGAACATGGTTTAGATAAGCAACGCACACTTTATCGTGTAATGAAACGTATTGTA
>PKTE01000317.1 GCA_002869335.1 Salinivirgaceae bacterium
AGGTACAAAAGTATTTGCTTTAGCAGGTAAAATTAATAACGTAGGTCTTATTGAAGTACCTATGGGTATCACTCTTCGTGAAGTTATTTTTGAAATTGGTGGCGGAATCACAAATGGTAAAAAATTCAAGGCAGTAAAAACCGGAGGACCTTCTGGTGGTTGTTTAACTGAAAAACACCTTGACACGCCAATTGACTTCGACAACTTAGTACAAGCCGGTTCTATGATGGGATCAGGTGGTATGATTGTAATGGACGAAGATGACTGTATGGTGTCTGTTGCTAAATTTTATCTTGACTTTACAGTTGAAGAATCATGTGGAAAATGTGCTCCATGTCGTATCGGGAATAAACGTCTATACGAAGTTTTGGACAAAATTACTAAAGGAAATGGAACTGATGAAGATCTTGAGTTACTTGACAATATGAGTCGTGTAATTAAAGATACAGCTCTTTGCGGATTAGGTCAAACATCTCCAAACCCTGTACTTTCAACTCTTGAGAATTTCAAACATGAATATGTACAGCACGTAAGAGATCACAAATGTGCCGCCGGACAATGTAAAGATTTAATGATGTACGTAATTGAGCCGGAACCATGTGTTGGTTGTACAGCTTGTGCGCGTGTTTGTCCAGTAGGTGCAATTAGTGGAGAACGTAAAGAAGTACACTCAATTGACACTTCACTTTGTATCAAGTGTGGTGCATGTATTGAGAAGTGTAAATTCAACGCCATTTTCATCAAATAAGAGGAGGAATTAACCAATGGATACAATAAAAGTAACTATAGATAACAGGCAAATCGAAGTTCCAGCAGGAACTACTATTTACCATGCTGCCAAGCAACTTGGCATCGATATCCCGGTGCTTTGCTACATGGAGCTGGAGGATATGAACATTGAAAATAAACCAGCGGGTTGCCGTATTTGTGTAGTAGAAGTTGAAGGTCGCAACAATCTTGCACCTTCTTGTTCAACAAACTGCGCAGACGGAATGGTAATCAGAACCAACACAACTCGCGTATTAAATGCACGTCGCACCGTTCTTGAATTTATTCTTTCAGACCACCCAAAAGATTGCTTAACTTGTGCTAAATCAGGAAACTGCGAATTACAAGACATGGCAGTTAAACTAGGTGTTCGCAAGATTCATAATGAAGAGATTGCTGAGATGTCAACGTATAAAATAGACTACTCTCCTTCTATCATTCGTGACCTTGACAAATGTATCATGTGTCGTCGTTGCGAAACGATGTGTAACGACGTACAAACTGTAGGAGCTCTTCACGCTGTAAATCGTGGATTCGAATCGGTTGTAGCACCTGCATTTGAAATGGATTTAGAAAAATCGACTTGTACATATTGTGGTCAGTGTGTGGCTGTTTGTCCAACCGGAGCATTAACAGAAGTTGACCATACTACAAATGTACTTCGTGCCTTAGCTGATCCTACAAAAACTGTTGTGGTACAAACTGCTCCTGCTGTGCGTGCTGCTTTAGGTGAAGAGTTTGGATTAAATCCAGGTACTTTGGTAACTGGTAAAATGGTTTCAGCCCTTCGTCGTTTAGGATTTGATAAAGTATTTGATACTGACTTTGCAGCTGACCTTACCATTATGGAAGAAGGAACAGAATTGTTAGGTCGTTTAAATAAATTCTTAGCTGGAGACAAAGATGTGAAGTTGCCTATCTTAACTTCATGTTGTCCAGGTTGGGTGAACTTCTTCGAGATGCAGTTCCCTGATATGATTGACATACCATCTACAGCACGTTCACCTCAGCAAATGTTTGGTGCAATAGCTAAAACATACTTTGCTGAGCAATATAATGTAAAACGTGAAGATTTAGTTGTAGTTTCTATCATGCCATGTTTGGCTAAAAAATACGAAGCTCAACGCGATGAGTTTAAAGTAGAAGGAAATCCAGATGTAGATTATTCACTTTCAACCCGTGAATTAGCACACCTAATTAAAGAAGCTAACATGGACCTTGAAAACATGCCAGATGAAGATTTCGATAATCCACTTGGAGAATCAACTGGAGCATCAGTTATCTTTGGAACTACTGGTGGTGTGATCGAAGCTGCTACGCGTACAGCATACGAAATCCAAACTGGTAAAAAACTTGAGAAAGTTGATTTTGAGCAACTTCGTGGAATGGAAGGTATTCGTGAGGCAAAAGTTGACTTTGACGGATTAGAATTAAATATTGGTATTGCACACGGGCTTGGTAATGCACGTAAAATGATCGAAGACATCAGATCTGGAAAGTCTCATTTCCATGCTATTGAAATCATGGCTTGTCCTGGTGGATGTATCGGTGGTGGTGGTCAGCCATTGCACCATGGTAATTCAAGTATTCTCAAGAAACGTGCTGAAGCATTATACCGTGAGGATGCAGGTAAAAAAATCCGTAAGTCGCATGAGAATCCAATGATTAAAGAACTTTACGAAAAATTCTTAGGTGAACCAATGAGCGAAAAAGCACACCACTTGCTACACACTCATTACAGTGATAGAAAGCCAAAAGTAAAGTTAAAAGAAGATTAATAATCATTGAAAAAGAAGTAAAAACGATAAACTTAAAGATATGAGTGAATCTAAAGTAGCCTTAAAAAAATCAGACGTTGAAAAACTCAAGGCAGCCTGCAAAGAATTTAATTATGAAGCCGGCGAATTGATCAACGTACTACATAGAGCTCAGAGTATTTTCGGATATTTACCCGCCGAAGTACAAGAAATCGTGGCTGAAGAACTAAATGTACCAGTTGCAAAAGTATACGGAGTTGTAACTTTCTACTCCTTCTTCACTATGATTCCAAAAGGTCGCAACCCAATCTCAATTTGTACAGGTACTGCTTGTTATGTGCGTGGTGCTGACAAAGTATTGGACGAATTCAAACGTCTTTTGAAAATTGAAGTTGGTGAAACCTCTGCTGACGGCGAATTCTCATTAAACTGCTTGCGCTGTGTAGGTGCGTGTGGATTAGCACCTGTTGTGCTTGTTGGTGAGAAAACTTACGGTCGAGTATCACCAGATGAAGTTCGCGACATTTTAAAAGAGTACAACTACGAAGTAGAATAATCTTTTAAGATATTATCAAAAGCCGTTTCTGAAAAGAGACGGCTTTTTTAGTTTTGGCCATTTCGATTCCCACAAGCCAACCCACTAGCCACTCAATGGCCGGCAAGAAGACAAGATCACCTACGCTGCCGCACGATTCCAATCGTGTGGCTTTATATAAAGTCAAGTACTGCTTAAAACACTGCGCTACCGCGCGATTTTATCGCGTGGTTTTATATCAAATCAAGCGCTACTTAAAAGAAATAGCTTTCAATTACTAGCAAACAGAACTATTTCGAAAATAACTGAATCTATGTATACCCATGCGAAAGATTCACGCGGTAGTCAGGGTGATAAACAACGAGCAACCTTTCGGACTTTTTTGCTAATTCTTGCATTTTTTTCAGAAAAAACCTCCAAAAATCATTGAATAGGTTATTGCAAAGACCACTGAACAGTAATAATATTGTTGTATGTGAGATTTTTTTTGCATATTTGATTTTCCAAACTCATAACATCGAAAAAACACATTTTCAATTCGAATTCGAAGCTTACGAAAAAATCGAAAAGCTTCCAGAACAAGACCAAAAGCTTCTAAAGGAAGCAATCCAAACAGCCAAAAAAGCTTATGCACCTTACTCCTTATTTAACGTTGGAGCCGCTGTTTTGCTTGAAAACAATCAAATAGTAACAGGAAACAACCAGGAAAATGCAGCGTACCCTAGTGGATTATGTGCAGAGCGTGTGGCTTTGTTCTATGCTAATGCCAATTTCCCGGATCAAAAGGTTACATCTATAGCTATTGTGGCACTTAAAAATGACGAACTAATTGACCATGTTGTAACTCCTTGTGGAAGTTGCAGACAAGCAATGCTTGAAACAGAAATCAGGTTTAATTCACCTATACGAATTATTATGGGTGGGAAAAATGGATTTTGGGTTGTTCCTAAGGCTCAATATATGCTACCGTTGAGCTTTACCGGAGATTCGCTGTAGCATCAATTTCACAGGCGACTTCTTAGTAAATAAGAATCTAGTTGGCATAAGACCAATAAATGCAATGGCAACAAGGGCAATTAAGCCATAAATGCCTATTAGTTCGAGAGCAAATTGCACAACAGCAATACCTAAAAGACTGATAAAGAGAATTATATCGAATATTTTCATTACACCCCAGATTTTAATTATCACAAAGCAAGTGAATTAACAGCTATACAAAGTTAAAAAAAGAAAATCTGAATATTAAATATTTATTAACAAATTATTGAAAAATTTATTTCATTTGACTAAAATGAAACTCTACCCGGCGGTTTAAGGCTCTTCCCTGTTCGGTAGTATCAGACGCAACTGGCTGGGAACTACCATATCCGACACATTTCATACGACTACGTGCAACTCCCTTGTTCACTAAAAAATTTGCAATTGATAAGGCTCTTTTTTGAGAAAGATTATTATTGTATTCATCAGAACCTATTGCATCGGTATGTCCATTAATGTTTAATATAACATCTTGAGTTTCTTCTAATATTTGAGCTAAGCCACTTAGAAACTGATTGTATTGCTGATTTATCTCATGCTTATTGAACTCAAAAGCAATATGTGAGGTTACTATTAAAGTATCTTTTTGATATTTCAAATCAATGTGTTCACCAAAATCGTGAAGTATTTTCTCCATTTTAAACTCCACATCATGTATGGCTTGCTTTTCAAAATTTGGTGCGGCAAAAGATCCTTGCTCCAAAAACACACCAGAATCATATAAATCATCACCTACATCAGCAATTACAATTTTCAACTCGTAAGTAACATAAGGCTCTACTCGAGTGGCAGCAATCAGTTCTGTAGTAAATCCATCATAAGAAAACTCCAAAGAACGGTGCGCTTCTTCAGGATTTTTTTCCATAGCCTCATAATCGTATCCTGTATAAGTCTTGTTTGGGATATAGTATTGTTTATTCCTTCGGGCATTAATATTATCGACTGTAACTGGGGTTCCATCTGGCAAGTGAGCAAGGTTATCATACTCCATTTCATCAGCCTTTCTGATAAAAAAGGCAAATACATCATTCACGCCTTTATTTACATACTCCGGATATTCCTCAGAACCGAAAAAGTAGCGAAATTGAATAGAATCAGTATAGGGAACAAACTCAATTCTAAGCACCGCAGCATCATTCGTCCGGTTATGAACCAAACGACTTAAATCGCGGTCGCCGGGATAGCCTAATGGCACTCCAGAGTTACCTCTTCTATTTGAACTACTAACAGCATTCGCATAGCCTGTAGTAAGCAGCAAACCTCTCTTTATAGTAAAACTAGGGGTATTATTAATGAAATAAGCAATTGCATGTCTCGACCCCCAATATGAAACATCAGTTACTCGTATCCCACTATTTGGTTTAACAAGCTTCTCTTTAACTAATTGCTCAGGTGTAAAACGATAGCGCACCCATAATTGCGAGTGTGATGTTATGGGAATAAAAAAAAGAAAAAACAGTATGATAACTACAATTCTCATGAAAGCTGTTCAAATTCTCTCCACAGATTATCATCTAACGGTAAAGGAGCCTCAATTATTACAGGTTCTTTCTTTACAGGATGCATAAACTCGAGACTTTTAGCATGTAAATTGATTCCTCCCGATTTATTTGATCTTGGAAAACCATATTTCAAATCGCCACGAATTGGACTGCCCATATGAGCTAATTGGCTACGAATTTGATGATGTCTACCAGTCTCTAAATTTACTTTCAATAAATAAAAACTGGACGAACGACCAATCACTTCGTAGTCTAATTTAGCAAGCTTTGCATTGTTTTTAGCCTTTTCTGCAACAAATGATTTATTTTGCTTTTCGTCTTTACGCAAATAGTTTTCAAGCGTTCCTTTCAATTCTTCAGGTCTTGTTTTTACAATTGCCCAGTATTCACGCTTAATTTCTCTATTTCTTAAAAGCTCATTCATACGGGAAAGTGCTTTTGATGTTCTTGCAACCAGCACAACCCCACTTACCGGACGATCAATTCTGTGCACTAATCCTGTAAAGACCTTACCAGGCTTATTGTATTTTTTACGAATATACTCTTCAACTTCTCCCAAAATGGTTTTGTCTCCCGTCTCATCTCCCTGAACCAACATACCATTTGGTTTATTTACTGCAATCAAGTGATTATCTTCATATAAAACATCCAACTTCATATTTCCTTCCCTTCTATTTATTTAGTTAATATTGTTCTTTTTCGTTCGGGAAACGTAAGTCTTTTACATCACTTATGTATGCTTCAACCGAACCTGATATTTCAGCAAACAAATTATGGTATCTACGCAAAAAACGTGGAGAGAAATCTTGTGTTATTCCAAGCATATCATGAATTACCAACACCTGACCATCAACTTCATTTCCAGCACCTATACCAATCAATGGTATTTTAGAATTTCTTGTTACTTCTCCAGCTAATTTTGCGGGTATTTTTTCTAAAACAATAGAAAAACAACCTGTTTCCTCTAATAATTTAGCATCTTCTACTAATTTCTTAGCCTCTTCTTCTTCACGTGCTCGTACTACATAAGTACCAAACTTGTGAATAGACTGAGGTGTTAATCCCAAATGCCCCATTACAGGAATACCTGCAGAAAGAATACGGTGAACTGATTCAATAATCTCTTTTCCTCCCTCCATCTTAATAGCCTGAGCTCCAGTTTCTTTCATAATTCGAATAGCAGAGCTCAATGCCTCTTTACTATTACCCTGATAAGCCCCAAAAGGCATATCAACAACCACAAGAGCTCTTTTAACAGCTCTTACGACTGATTGCGCATGATAAATCATTTGATCCAACGTAATTGGCAAAGTTGATTTATGCCCAGCCATTACATTACTGGCTGAGTCTCCAACTAAAACTACATCAATACCAGCCTGATCAACAATTCTGGCTATGGAGTAGTCGTAGGCAGTAAGCATGGCAATTTTTTCACCACGCAATTTCATCTCATTTAATACATGAGTGGTTATTATTCTTGGTTTTCCGTGAACTGACATATTTTAAAATATTTACTACAAAGATAGGGATTTCGAAATATAGAACAATTATATGTCTAAAAGGATGTACCACCATAATAAAAAAGAGCCTCGCTTTGTGCACTATAATGACGCCCTAAAACCCCACACCTATAAATCAGTCAGTTACGAGTAAAAAATTGCATTTTGGGTCATGCGGAATAAATTTTAAGGGTTATTGACTTAAAATTTCGGATCTACCTTAAGGAGTTTTTCTTGAAATGATGAACTAAAATTTATAACAAAATAACTTTAATTACCATCGCCTCCAGCCGGCTTGACTCTTCATTTTTGGTTACTCCCATTGGTCGTGAGCTCACACCTTACGGTGATTCGGTTGAAACAAAAACGAAGCAAAAAATTCAAGGCTTAGGCCGACTATAATTGACCGTTTCAGAAAACGACTAGGACCTCCCCAAAGCGGGTTGGCCTGATCAAATTGGCGGGCTAGCGTTAGCGTGAATGATCAATAAAAATAAATGACATAAAAGAGGCTTGCCCAGCTTTTATATGTCATTTAGTTTATTGAACAGAGCGGTTGGAAGCGTAATTTGATCTAGACTTTTTTGCTACTTTTTTTGTCATGAAAAAAAGCAGGTTGTAAAAAGTTAACTTTTTCTATGATAAGATCAAGTGGATCATGCATTGCACAAAACGGGAAAGGATGTACGACCATAATAAAAAAGAGCTTCCCAATCGGAAAGCTCTTCTATATTTAGTTAAATGTGTTTTATTCTAATCCAGCTACTTTAGTACCTTGATTAAATCTAATGTCAACAGGAATTCCTGCTGCATCAATACGATCCAAGTCATCTTGTAACATTTGACCAATAGATCCATTATCTTCAATTAAACGCTGAGCGGCTTCAAAATCACCATCGCCTTGAATTTTTAGGATCATAGCTCCTAAATCATTCATTGCTTGCTGCATTTTTTCAAAATTCACCTGATAAGTTCCAGTTGCCTCATCGCGAGTAAAAGCACCTTTTTCTTCAAAATAGTTAAAGCGAACCATATTGGCTACTCCATGAGCACTTGTTACACCAAAACGAATTGAACGGAAAATACTAGCCATAAAAGTAACATAGTTGTCCATAAGGTCTTTATCTTTAAATTCACCCATTTCGTTCAACTTTGTTACAAGGAATAAACCAATAATGTCGGCTTTACCCTCTTCAATAGCACTATAGTTGCTTTGTAAAGCATCACGAACAGTTCCCTTGTCGGTAATTGTATTATTAATTCCTAATCCGTGAGCCACTTCATGGAACATAGTATTTTCAAAGAATGCATTAAACTTCACATGTTTACGCTGATCTTTATCAATAAGTACCTCGCTAATAGGCAACAATATTTTTTCAAATTTAGCCTTCATTGCATTTCTCAATTGTAACTTACGACTACCTTTTGCAGCATGAACGCGTGGATCATTAGGAAGGTTAATAGCAATATTTTTACTTCCTGCGTTGCAATCACCAGCATAATAAATTACATCGTATACGTTCATATCAGCATTTGCTCTAGCCTCTTCTTGTTTGTACTGATCTTCACATGGCAAAGACTTCTGCAATTCAGGTAATAACTTACCATACTTCTCAAGACGTTGACTCCACTCAAGGTCTTTAATAAGGATTTGTCCTGAATGAGCTGCACGGTAACCCATAAAACCATCTTCGTAGCTTTCAATTGGCCCAACAACAAAATCAATCATATTTTCTTTCATGTCCATCCATGCAAGATCACTTGCAAGGTACTCATCAGTCAATAAAGCCTCAGCTCTTAAGTTCAGATATTTCTTAAATCCAGCATCATCTGCAAATCTTGCAGCTTCTTTCAACAATGAAGCAGCCTCATCAACTTGCTCAGCATAATATTCATGATATGGAATATCGATTAGATTACCATCGTCATCACGACGAACAATGCTATACCAACTATCTTTATTAGGATTATCCCATGCTTTAAATTCCTCTTCAGTTATATCTTTAGGATAATAGTTAGCTCCAGCTGGTTTTGCTCCATAACCTTCAACAAAAGGACTATCTCCATCTAATCTGTCCCATGGACCATAATTAATGGCAGCATAAGTTTTAGCAAAAGGATCTTCTAGTTTAGACATTAATTCATCTTTATCACCATAAGCATCTAGCCAGAAAAGCTCTTCCATCACATCAGCTACCTTAAATAAAATCTTAAGCATTTCCTTCTGATTATCTGATAAATGAGAGAGATCTGTTTTCAAATCAAACATTGCATACTGCTCAACTTTAGCTTTCATTGGCGACTCTTTTTCCTTGTTTCCTTTATTCTCTTTTGGTCCACATGATGCAAAAATAAACGCACCACTTATCGCAAATATTAATAGTTTTTTGATCATAATTTTAATGATTTTTAAATTATAAATATGATAAATTTTCATCTTCTTCGTAAAACTTAAATCCCAAACGTTTGGCAGTTTTCACAGAACTCGTGCTACTTTTCTTTTGTAACTGTTCAACAGAAGCTACAGCCACCTTGTCATAAGGAGGAACAAGCAAATCAAAATCCAGTGAAAATAAGACCGCTGCCTGTAGAATTGATCTTATATTCTTTTTATCGATAGTCTCCTTTCCAAAGATATTAAACAAAACTCCTAATTGCCGTTTTCCTTCAACGAAAAAATATCCGTCTTTATTAATAAAAATACGGCCAATAAGGTATCCCAAATCCTCAAAACGATTGTATTTAAATGAATCGGCCAGAAAATTATAGATATGAATCATTCCACTATAAGAAGCAAATTCATCCTTTTTAACCAGTGGAGTATTCCAAACTGCATGTTTTCTATCAAATTCAAAAACATTGGTATGCATTGAAAAAATAATCATATCACCCGCAATCTTGAATCCAAACTGAAAAGGTCCTTGATCTTTAAATTCAACTACTATACGCTCATCAATAGATTTTAATTGTTTTCGAAAATTTCCAGCCAGGTATCTGGCTACCTTTTTCATTGATTTAAACGCTTCCAGTGTACTATTATACACATTTAACTTAACCTGCGACTTTTGCGCTAGTGTACTTAAAATTAACGCATTTGGATCTGTATTCATATCGTATTTTCTGAATAAGGTATTCTACGACCTTGATTTATCATACAAATTTAATAAATTATTGGAGGTTAATGCAAAGAGGGAGATTGAATTAACAATCCCCCTCAAATTCTATCTTAATTTAAACGAATTAATAAGCTTTTGCAAAAAGAACTCGTTCTTTAGATGGCTTACCTGTTAAAATACACTTACCTTCTTCTTGTTTATTATCAAATGGAATGCAACGTATGGTTGCCTTGGTTTGCTCCTGTATCTTTTGTTCAGTTTCAGCAGTTCCATCCCAATGGGCCATTATAAATCCACCTTTATTTTCAAGCGTATCTTTAAACTCATCCCATGTGTCAACGTAATGAATTGATTTGTCTCTGAAATCGAGTGCCTTGTTATAAATATTATCTTGGATTTCATCCAGTAAAGCAACAATTTTTTCATCGATGCCTTCCATTGGCATTACTTCTTTTTTAAGTGTATCGCGGCGGGCAACTTCAATTGTGCCATTTTCGATATCGCGCATACCTAACGCCAATCTTACAGGAACTCCTTTAAGCTCATATTCAGCAAATTTCCATCCGTGTTTTTGAGTATCGCGTTTATCAAATTTAACGGAAATGCCATGCTTAAGTAATTGCTTTCTAATCTCCTCTCCTTTTGCAACAACAGCTTCATATTGTTCTTCACTTCTGTAAATAGGAACAATAACTACTTGAATTGGAGCCAATTTCGGAGGTAAAACCAATCCATTATCATCACTATGCGCCATAATAAGCCCACCTATTAAACGTGTTGACACACCCCATGAAGTAGCCCATACGTGGTCAACTTTACCCTCTTTGTTGGCAAATGTAACATCAAATGCCTTAGCAAAATTCTGCCCAAGAAAATGTGATGTTCCAGCCTGAAGAGCTTTACCATCTTGCATTAGTGCTTCAATAGCTAACGTATCTAAAGCTCCGGCAAAACGCTCATTTTCTGATTTATGCCCCTGAATTACAGGCAGTGCCATATGCTCTCGTGCAAATTGCGCATATACATCAATCATTTGGCGAGTTTCATCAACTGCCTCCTGTTTAGTTGCATGAGCAGTATGCCCCTCTTGCCATAAAAATTCAGCTGTACGCAAAAATAAACGAGTACGCATTTCCCAACGCACTACATTTGCCCACTGATTCACCAAGATAGGTAAGTCACGATATGATTGAATCCAATTTTTATAGGTATTCCAAATAATAGTTTCAGAAGTTGGTCTTACAATCAATTCCTCTTCAAGTTTTGCAGTAGGGTCAACCTCTACCCCTTTTCCATCTTCACTATTTCGCAACCTGTAATGAGTTACTACTGCACACTCTTTTGCAAAACCTTCCACATGATCAGCTTCTTTACTAAAGAATGACTTCGGGATAAATAACGGGAAATATGCATTTTCGTGACCAGTTTCTTTAAACATGCGATCCAATTGCGCCTGCATTTTTTCCCAAATGGCGTAACCGTATGGCTTAATAACCATTGATCCTCGCACGGCAGAGTTTTCTGCCAGCCCCGCTTTGATTACCAAGTCGTTATACCATTGAGCATAGTTCTCTTTACGTGATGTAAGTACCTTTGCCATAATTTTAGTATAATATTTGTAGTTAATTTATAGTTCTAAATAAGGGTACAAAGAAACACATTCTTACAATATTTTGAAACTTAAGTGCCCTGAAGTTTGTATAAACAATTAGAATAGGTTACTTTTATCTAAACAGTTAATGGGAAAGGAGATCATTATGATACGTATTTTTTTAGCACTAATCACACTGGCAATGCTTAGTTCCTGTGCGGGATTGCAGCAAACAGCCTACATGGATGATTTATATTATATTCCGCCTGAAGAGCAAGAGGCGAACTTCAATGAAGATGAATCATCGCAAAATGGAATTGTCGAAAATAAATCTGACTTACAACATCAAAAAGAAGAATCTTATGATGGTTACGTAGAAAACTACGAACAAAATAAAGGCAATGATGATTATGTTGTAATAGATTATAACGAAAGACTTAGACGTTTTCATGACGTTTATGTTTA
>PKTE01000059.1 GCA_002869335.1 Salinivirgaceae bacterium
CAGACTAAATTTCCGGTATTTCTAATGCTGGGTTTATTCGCGGGAATATTCTTAGGAATATATATTACAATAAAAGATATTATCAAAAAAAAGTAGCCAGTTGGCTACTTTTCGTATTTATAGGGTTCGCTGCTCACCCATTTTACAATTTCATTATTAAGCGTATCTCCCAATTGCTTATAGTTTAGCCCTTCAATCCAAAAGATATTATCTTGCCCATCTTTTCGGAAAATAAAATCTCCTACGGTTTCGTAATTAGACGTGTCTACATGCAAATATCGGGTTACTACTTGTGAGGCATGAAGAGAATCAAGTGGTTGAAAAGTGCTTTTAATTTGTTGGATTGTATCAAAATCAACTTCTTTATTGGCCACCCCGGTTAATACAAGAACCAGATCTTTATTTGGTAAATAGATCCAGGTTGTTTGCGTGAATTGTTTTCTGAAAAGCTTTTTTCTGGTAAGGGTTACCTGTCTTGCATCATAACCGTTAATGTTAATTGTGTCATTAATCATTGTGGTTTTTTTGTCGTTTTCATGGTCATTTATATATCGGTTGGCAAGCACATGCATGTCGGTGCTGAAATATCCTAACCCTGCAATAAGACCTACTTTTCCGCTTTTATTTGAAGCACTAAGGGCTTCTTTAGCAGGTTGTATGTACCAGCTTTTTGGGAATTTAATTTGAGCTTTTAAAATTGGATGGGCAAAAGTATTGTCTGGCAATCTTACGCCTTTTTCAGGGTTTTGCCCTATGATGAGACTGTCTAAAAGACCATATAGCACGCCTGTTTCATAAGTTCTGTTTTTGAACCTTTTGGCAATCCCTTTTATTTTACGTGTTCTTTTAACTGTAGTAGGATGTTCTCCAAGGAACTCGAACTTATCTTCGTGTCCGGCTGTAATGCGCTGATAATTTGCAACTTTACGTAATGCAGCTTCCAGTCCAAGAGGGTTGTATCCTGCTTTATGCGCTAACTCTGCTCCTCTTCTGTCGGCCTGGTATTCTTGCCAACGATCAAAAACAGCATTAATAGATCCAAGTGTAAGCTCAATGGGCACGTTTAATAGCTTTCCTGCAAATTCAAGATTTGCTTTTTTTAACAAGTTGCCGGGAACCTTTAATATTTCAGGTAAAATTCTTCGATAAAGCTTCTGAGTGGCATGTCGATCATTTACATGAACTAACTCATGTGCAATTACACCGGCCAATTCATCCTCGGTATCTAATATTGATAAAAGTCCTCTTGAAATATACACATAGCCACCAAAAGTAGCGAATGCGCTTAGTTCTTGCATGTCAAGCACGTTGAACTTGATTTCCTCGTCGGTATCAAGGTTCATTTCGATATTATCGCCAATCTCTTCAATTTTATTTTGCAGGTCTTCATCATAATAAAAACCAACCCCGGTTTTCATGGTCATATAGGTTATGTCTCCTATATCTTCCATTAAAATGAGTTGTGCCTTATTTTCATTGAAGATTAAGGTGAAAATGATAAAAGCAAATATGAATTTAAATCGACCTAATTTCATAACTGTAAACTAATTGGGTGAAATTTAATTTAAAATAAAACCAAATTACTAAAATATTAAAAGAAATTTGATAAACGAACCTATGAATTTATAAGGGTTTCGGATGTTAATATGATGGAAAACATGTTTTTAGGTTAATGAGTTGTGAATATTTGGTATCGAATTTGAATACCATGCCATGTTTCTCATAAGTGACGAAGAGTATCTTGTAAACAGCTGAAAGTGTACAAGATACCTTTTTCGTAAAATTGTTTTGGTTAACGATATTTATTGTAGGGAAGGCCGCTGGGGAGCGGCCTTTTTTTTATCTAAAAATTACCTTTTTAACTTAATAAACACTGGAAAGTGATCAGAGTATCCTCTTAAATATTTTGACCCTGCATGTGTTCTTAATGGATGTCCATCATATTTTCCTCCTTGAACCTGTATGCTTTCATCGTTAAATAATTGTGCTGAATTATATTGAATACCTTTACCGGAAATCATGTTTGGTGTAATTAATATCTGATCGAATAAA
>PKTE01000265.1 GCA_002869335.1 Salinivirgaceae bacterium
TTAAATACAGCTGCTACCAATTCTGAGGCAGATGCGCTAGCGTTATTAACTAAAACAATTAGAGGACCATTATATATAACCCCATTATTATTGTTAGTGAGTTTTTGATTTCGCATTACTCTCCGCACAAATTCTGCAAAGGTTTTTTTTTTTAAAAATGAGCTGATAATATTTGTGGCTTCTTCTGCAGAACCACCACCATTATTTCTCAAATCCAGTATGATACCTTTAATACTATCTTGCTGCAGTTTGATTAAATCTTTTAATACATCTCTTGCAGCACCCGATTGGCTTATATCACCAAAGGAAGTGTAAAAACTTGGTAAATAGATATAACCTATTTTACGATTACCATTTAATATGAAACTTCTGGAACGGTTATTTTCAGACTTTAATTTTTCTTTCTTTAAATTGACCGTTTTCAAGGTGCCATTTTTTTTGCGCACAGTGAAATCGATTATGCGATTATCTGTATTGGTTAGTATCTCTCCAAAATCACTTCTATCTGCATAAGTTAGATCAATTTCATCTTTATTTAGGGGTTTAACAGATACAATCACATCTCCAATTTCCAAAGCGCCTGATCGCCATGCCGGTCCTCCAATTGCAATAGCTTCAATCTCGATCTCATCATTTTTATTGGTTAATGTTCTAATGCCAAACTTATAGGTCTCTTTTGACAAGGATTCTTCAAATTCATCTTTCATCTCTGAAGTGAAAAATGTAGTGTGCGGATCGTATAAGTAGGTTATAGCATTTAAGAAGGCTAAATGGACAAAAATATCTAAACCTTCGGAATATTCAACTATGCGATTTATATGCTTTTTCGCCTTATATCGTGTTTTGGCAATACTCTTATTCTCATTTAAAAATAAATCAGCTTTGGGTAGTTCAAAAACGTCTAAAGAGTCTATGCTCGAAACAAATAAACCCTCAAGTACTCTGCTTTTAAGAAGCTTTCGCCACTTTTCATATAGCTCATTTTCCGTTTTTTCATATTTACTTGATGCTTCTTTTATATCAAGTACTTCCACCTTTTCGTAATTAAATGTTTGATTTAGAATCAGATCAACTAAGGAGTCTGCCTGGTGAAGTCGTTTTTTAAATATAAATGTAGTTTCTTCTATTAATTTGTTTGAGAACTCTACAATATCATCATCGAGGCTATCGCGATATGCTGATAATTGTTGTAAATCTTGTTCAAGAAGAAACAAATATGATGCGTCAAGATTCTCTATGAATTTCTGGAAAAGCTTATTGGCAGTACTATCATTTAATTCAACTTCCTTATAGTGAAGAGTGTTTAGGCAATTTAAAAGTGTCTGAGCCTTTTTCCCAACTAGAGTTGTTGATTGGGTGTAAGCAGAAAAAACAAAAAGAATATTAAATATTAGTGATAGTAAATATGGTTTCTTCATTACGGATTTTATAGCGTTTGTATTTGAATTTAGTATTATTGCTATTCTACAAGAGCAATATACTAAAAGAATTTGTAATCCCCATTGGCAATAGCTAATGCAAAATTAAAGCTTGAATATGTACATTGATTTTATTAACTAATGTAAAATGGTTAATATTGATTCAAAATAAAGGGCTATGAGAAAATTAATCATAATTATTAGTTGCATACTTATTGTAAACACATTAAGTGCTCAAATTGAGAGTGAGATTAAAACATTTGTAGATACTACCGAAGTTTATATTAATAATGGTAGAGCTATTATTGCCAAATCATTAATAAAGAATGATATCGATAAAGTTGAAAAGGTTTATAAGTTTTTAAAAGGCATAACTGAGCAATCTTCTTTACCTTCTTTTTATTATCGCGAAGAACTTGCTATTAATTTTCTCATTAAAGATTGGGAACAATTATCAACTTTGTTAATGAATTACTCCCGCGATAATGATTATAAAAACTATGCTTTAAAGAATTGGTTATTGCGTGATTTAAATAGAGAAATAGTCGAAAAATATGACGAGATATATACAGCGCTGGAAGAGGCACAAATAGATAAAGAAGACAAAGCTTTTTTAATGTTGCTATTGTATATTGTAAAAGAGGATATTTCTAATGAGTTGTATCGTGAAAAGTATAATTAATTTATAAAGAATTACTCCGATACAAAATATCGAGCAGCTTTTGATCATTTTTTATATCTACCTTTCGGACCGACATCTTTTTCTATTTTTCTAGGACCATCTTTTGCATTTCCTGAAAGTTCAAAAAGATTTGGAAACGTAGTTGGTGTTTACACCGGAATAGATATCAATATCCATCGGACATACTTTTCGTTATATTTTGTAACTGGGAATATGATGTCTACGGGTAATTACACCATGGAAAAAAATGATGAGGTTTATAATATTGAGCAAGGAGATGAATTTGACTTTGTCGAGGTTGGAGCAGCAGTTGGTTACTTTTTTGTGAGGGAAAAGTGGTTCAATTTGGCCAGTTTTATCAACCTTTCAAGTGTACAAATATCAACCGATGAGTTTAATCCAGATAAAGAGCGCACACAAGATGATTTATCTATTACGACAACAATGGGGCTCGGATTGGGTCTTCATTCAGAAGTTCGGTTGTTTGAAATTAAACCCAAAAATCGTAAATACGGTTATAACTGGCAAAATACACATGTGAATTTAAAGGTCGATTTTGGATATACACATCCTATTCAAACAGCAATTCCCAGTATGAAAGAAAATTTCTTCTTAGCAAAAATAGGCTTAATGTGGTGTTGGGGCGAAAAGTGATAATCTTATGCAAACCTGTTAGGTTTTATTGAGACGTTTTTAAAGTTTGGACATAAAAAAAGCACCAACATTTCTGCTAGTGCTTCTTGCTCCCCCTCAAGGACTTGAACCTTGGACCCCATGATTAACAGTCATGTGCTCTAACCAACTGAGCTAAGGAGGAATTTTAGATCGTCGTTTTATTTCAAACGCGTGGCAAAAGTACACTCTCTTTTGGAAACTGCAAAATATTTTTTCAAAAAAATATAGATTTTTTTAAAGTTTTTTATTTCAATGGCAGAGGTGTCTCGGAAATAGTTTCATATCAAATGAGTTAGCAATTTCTGTGGTATCATATTTGTTTTTCAAACGAAAAAGAAGCAATTTTGTACGACCTTTCATGAAAATTATTTTTCAGATTTAGCGTCAAAGTAATAATTCAAAGATTAATAAAATGAATAAAGTTCTTGGCATGGGTAATGCCCTGGTTGATATGCTTGTGCAAATTCCAAATGATGATTTGCTTAACGAAATCAACTTCCCCAAAGGTAGTATGCAATTGGTAGATATCGCTCAAAGTGATGCGGTAATGCTTAAAATCAACAATTTGCCTATTCAGCAACTTAGTGGTGGATCTGCCGGGAATACCATTCATGGCATTGCAGCACTTGGTGGCGAAACCGGTTTTATTGGTAAAGTAGGTGAAGACGAATTGGGTGCATTTTACCATGAAGATCTGAAAAATGCAGGTATTCAATCTATATTTATTAAAAGTAAGAATGCCACAGGTAAAGCCATAGCTATGATTACACCAGATAGTGAGCGTACTTTCGCTACTCATTTGGGTGCTGCGGTGGAGTTGAGTGCTGAAGATCTTATACCTGAAATGTTTGAAGGGTATGCCGTTTTTCATATTGAAGGATATCTTGTACAAAATCATGCATTATTACAACGCGCTGTTGAGTTAGCTAAAGAGGCTGGTGCAATGGTCTCTATTGATTTAGCCAGTTTTAATGTAGTTGAGGATAACTATGATTTCCTTTGGGATATTGTGAAAGGTTATGTGGATATTGTTTTTGCCAATGAAGAAGAATCTAAATCGTTTACAGGTAAAGAACCTCGTGAGGCTTTAGATCAAATAGCAGAACATGCACAAATAGCTGTTGTGAAAATTGGAAAAAAAGGTGCCTATATTAAAAAAGATGGTGTTGTGACTCATGTTGATGCAACCGAGGCAAAGGCAATTGATACTACTGGTGCCGGTGATTTATTTGCTTCCGGATTTTTATTTGGTTTGGTCAATGGTTGGTCAATGGAAAAAGCCGGGAAAGCCGGGGCCATTATGGCTGGTAAAGTGATTGAAAAGATAGGGGGAAGGCTTTCTGTTGAAGAAATTTTAAAAGTGAAAAGTGCTATAAACGCTTTGTAGTGAATATTTTTTGAGTACTTTTATGTCAACTAAGTTACTCAAAATCATTTGCTATGAAGAAGTTATTTTATGTATTGCTGATGATATCAGCATTGACCGTATCAGGTCAAAAAATTACCAAAACTTTTACATTTGATCATTATACTTTAAAACAAGTTGGTGATTATAATGAAATCAAAATAAACAATACAAAAAGTATGGCTGCACCAGGTAATCCGATGCAGCCATATTTTTTATCCAATATTTTATTGCCACAAGGTGCTGTGGTGAGAAGTGTTGAAATAACACCTCAGGCAGTGCAGTCTTTTTTATTAGATTTCCCGCTAATGCCAATGCAGCATGTGCGACCACTTTCATATGAGGGAACAAGTACGTTTATACAAAATGAAAAGGCATATCAAAAAGAGCTTAATGTTGCTTTCGAAAATTCTCTTACATTCAAGCAGGAAACATTAAATGGCTATGAAATAGCTCAGGTGAAATTCTCTCCTGTACAGTATTTTCCATTAAAACAAAAAGTAGAATTAGCCAGAGAGGTTACCATTACTATTGCCTACGAAATGTCTGGAGAAATTAAGACAAAAATGATCTCAAATCGAAATATTGTACATTCGACAATTCAGGATTTGGTTGATAATCCAGAGGCATTAAAGACCTATCCCGCTTCACAAAAAAAATCTCAGGTTATTGATGCGATTATTATAACTCCGGCAGAGTTTATTTCAGATTTTGAACCACTTATTTTCGACTATCAAAAGAGAGCATTAAGTGTAGAAACAATATCTGTTGAATCAATTGCCATTGAATACACAGGAGCAGATTTACAAGAAAAGATTAGAAATACAATTATTGATTTATATCAAAACAATGATGTGCGTTATGTTCTTCTTGGTGGTGATGTGGAGCATATACCATACCGCGGATTTTATTGCGAAGTAGAGTCAAGCACTTTAATGACAGATGATGACATTCCAGCCGATTTATATTATATGGCTTTAGATGGTAATTGGAATACAGATGGTGATGATAAATGGGGAGAGCCGGATGAAGATGATTTATTACCTGAAGTAGCTTTATCAAGAATGCCTTTTAGTACACATGAAGACCTACAAAACATGCTTGCTAAAACACTTGGCTATACGAACCATCCTGTTGAGGGTGAGTTGAATAACCCATTGTTGGCTGGTGAGCATTTATATGACGCACCTTTAACTTGGGGAGCGCAATATCTTGATCTTATTCATGGTACACATGATGATAACGGTTATACTACCACTGGCATTCCCAATGATCATCCTTATGATACTTTGTATGATAGGAACAGCCAGTGGACTGCGACAGGTCTTATCAATGAAATAAATAGTGGGCATCCTTTTATACACCATGTAGGGCATAGTAATGCAACTTATGCCATGCGTTTGTATAATAGCGATATTACAACTTCGAATTTTAGCCAGGTGGACGGGACTACCCATAATTTTCCAATTATTTATACACATGGCTGTATCTGCGGATCATTTGATTCCAACGATTGTATAGCGGAAGAGATGCTTCAACTAGATCGATTTGCAGCTGCTTTTGTGGGAAATAGTCGTTACGGTTGGTTTAACGAGGGACAAACAGAGGGTCCAAGCCAACACCTTCATCGTGAGTTTGTAGATGCTTTATATAATGATAAGGTGAATTTTTTGGCAGAAGCTCATTTGATTTCCAAAATAGAATCGTCTGGTTGGGTTGAGGCGGCAAATCAGCACGAACCTGGTGCAATTCGCTGGGTTTTTTACGATTGTAATGCATTGGGCGATCCTACTTTGCCAATTTGGACAGACGAACTACGTACAGTAGATATCTCTGTACCCGATGGTATATTAATTGGTGAAACAGCTGTTA
Source organism: Salinivirgaceae bacterium (assembly GCA_002869335.1). GTDB lineage: Bacteria > Bacteroidota > Bacteroidia > Bacteroidales > Salinivirgaceae > Salinivirga. The sequence goes on from PKTE01000265.1 coordinate 6,053, forward strand.
CTGTTAATGCGATGATAGGAAGTAATCCTGAAGAGAACATCTATATTTCATTGGCTCAAAACGGGAATATTTGTGGTTATGGTGTCACAGATGCCAGTGGTATGGTAGATATTACACTTATAGAGCCTTTTACTAATACCGATGATATAGAGATTATTTACAGTGGTTATAATATTGTAAAAGATACTGTTTTTGAAACATTGACTAGACCCGATGAGCCTTTCCTCATTGTTTCTTCAGTTGAATTGGGTGCAGATGCCCAGCCAGTTTACGGACATAATTATAATGTTGGGCTGACTATTGAAAATGTGGGTACAGTAGATTCGGAAATAACACATATTGAAGTTTCAACCACATCTGAATACGCCTCTGTTACAAATGGTGCTTTTGATATAAGCCCAGTTGCAGCCTTGCAATCTGATCAGTTTTTATCAACTTTTAATCTTGCTGTAAGCGATGTTGCACCTGATCAAGAACCGATTGCTATTAATTTTGACTTTTACGCGAGTGATACTGTTCATCACACCATTCAGAAAACATTGGTAATTATGGCTCCAAAATTATCCTGGGGGCAGATTCAAATTTCGGATGCTGCAGGTGGAAACAATAACGGAGTATTGGAATTGGGTGAAATTGTTATTGTAAAAGCAGAAATAAATAATACAGGAAGCATGAATCCACAAATGATCAAAAGCTACATCGCGGATTTTACAGAAAACATAGAAGTTTTATCAGATACAGTTATTATTAATCCAGATTCAGAAGCATTATTTGAGGTGCAATTTGTATTGCATGCTTTACCTGAAGCGGCAAATAACTCACCGGTAAATATTTCAATAGCAGGCCAATATGATGCTTATACTATGAGTGATATGGATTATGGGGTGACTTTAGGTATGGCTATTGAAGATTTTGAAACAGGTGATTTTTCTAAATACCCCTGGAGTAATGATGCTATTTATCCCTGGACTATATCCCAAAATGATGTATCGGCAGGTTTATACAGCGGTCGTTCAGGTATAATAGATCACGATCAATCTTCTGCATTAACTATTACATTAGATGTGGAAGAAGACAATGCTATTTCGTTTGATTACAAAGTATCATGTGAAGATTCTGATTATTCATTATGGGATTATTTAGCATTTTCAATTGATGGAACTGTATTAAGTGAATGGGATGGAATTATTCCATGGTCAAATGCTAGTTATAACGTAACAGCAGGAACTCATATTTTTAAATGGGAATACATTAAAGACGGAAGTGTTTCAGAAGGGGAGGATTGTGCCTGGGTAGATAATATTATACTTCCAATTAATGGTTATGAGCCACCAGTTGGAAATCACACACCTGAAATTACTTCCGAAAACACTATTACAACACAGACAGGGAGTGCATTTTCTCATTTAATTTCTGCCACAGATAATGATAGTGATCCGTTACAAGCGAATTTGATACTTGCTCCTGAGTGGGTTCAATTGTCTGACAGTGATGGTGATACTTGGTTGATGGAAGGGGCTGTGCCAGCTGCATTGGAAAAAGTTCCTGAGATTTTGGTATCGGTTACTGATGGATTTGTATTTTCAGGACAAAGCATCATTTTAGATATTGATGGTGTTGGAGTTTCTGATTTAAATACAGATAATACAATAGTTACTGTTTATCCACAACCAGCAAATGATCAGCTCTTTATTCAATTAAAAGAACCAGCAAAGGCATCCAGAATTCAATTATTTGATGCTAGTGGAAGAATGATTCAATTGCTTCATTTAAACAAACACAGCAACTCTGAAATTGAATTAAATGTAAATGATTTAAATGTTGGAATGTATCTTATTCAGATATATACCACTGATAATGAAATCATTACAAAAAAGATTGTCGTTAAATAACATGTTAATTAATTTGTAAATTCATTAAAACTGAAATCTTTTTATTACGTTTGCGATGATCACTAAACTAAGATTTTTTTATTGCGTATATATTAAAACCAAATGAACGCATTTTTTAAAACCAACATTATGAAGAAGATTATTTTACTTGCGCTATTATTTGTTTCATTTAGCGCAGTGTTTGCTCAAAAAGCTCCACGGGAATACATTATAAAAATGAATTTTCAAAATCGTCAGGAGATTGAACAAATTACCCGACTTGTTTCAATAGATGAGGTAGAAGGTAATACTATTATAGCTTATGCTAACCCAAAAGAATTAGAAGTATTAGATGCAAAGGGTTATAGCTATACCATCATTCCCAAGCCTGATTTAAGTAGTCGTGTTATAAACATGGCTACAACAGTAGCTGAAATGGCCAATTGGGATCGTTATCCAACACATAGTGTTTATGTGCAAATGATGCAGGATTTTGCAACCAACTATCCTAATATTTGCAAATTGGATACCATTGGATTTACAACTGAAAATCGTCCTATATTAGTAGTTAAAATTAGTGATAATGTAAATGAGGAAGAAGCTGAACCAGAAGTATTCTTTACTAGTTCAATGCATGGAGATGAAACAACCGGGTTTATTATTCATTTACGTTTAATTGATTATTTATTGTCTAATTATGGTTCAAGCACCGAGATAGATGATATTGTAAATAATATGGAAGTATGGATCAATCCAGCGGCAAATCCAGATGGAACATATGCCGGAGGTGATGATAACGTATCTGGTGCTACACGTTCAAATGCCAATGGGGTTGATTATAACCGTAATTTTCCTGATCCTGAAGATGGTGACCATCCTGATGGAAATGCATGGCAACCAGAAACAATTGCTATGATGGCTTTTGCTGAAGAGCACTCATTTGTATTGTCCGAGAATAGTCATGGTGGAGCAGAGGTTGTAAATTACCCATGGGATACATGGCCTGATTTACATGCCGATGATGATTGGTGGCAGCGTGTAAGTCATGCTTATGCTGATTTAGCTCAGGCAAATAGCCCTGCTGGTTACATCGATGGCTTTAATGATGGAATTACAAATGGATATGCCTGGTACACTGTAGCAGGTGGACGTCAGGATTACATGAATTACTTTCATCATTGTCGCGAGTTCTGTTTAGAGTTATCAGATACTAAATTGCTTAGTTCTGATATGCTTCCAGATTATTATGACTACAATTATCAATCGTTAATTAATTATGCAAAAGAAGCTAATTATGGCATTCAGGGAGTTGTTACTAATGCAAGTGGTAATCCTGTTGATGCCGAAATAATAATTGTAGGTCACGACTTTGATAACTCACATGTAGTAACTGATCCTGATGTAGGTGATTATTATCGCCCAATAGAGGCAGGAACTTACAGTGTAGAAGTGAGTGCTTATGGATATATTCCACAAACCTTTGATAATATTACCGTAACACAAGGGCAGGCAACGATTCTGAATGTAACGCTTCAATCAGCTTCTACAGTTTCAATTTCAGGTACTATTGTAGATGCCAATACAGGAACAGCTATTCAGGGAGCGACAATTTCATTTGATGAGGCTCCTATTGAAGATGGTATTACAGATGCTAGTGGAAATTATAGCATTGCCGGAGTATTAGAAGATAATTATAACATAACCATATCGGCAGATAACTATGCCTCTATTCACGAAACAATTAGCGTAACAACTTCAACTAATAACTTTGACTTTGCTATGTCGCCTATTACCATTATTAGCTTTGAAGAGGCTACTTTACCAGATGGATTTACTACTTCAGGAGATGCAGATTGGTTTATTGATACAAATGAAGGCTATCATTTAAATCAATCAGCAAGGTCAGGTGTTATTACGCATGATCAATCAACCACACTTGAATATACTTATGATTTCCCATCAGCAAGTTCAATTGCTTTTGCATTGAAAACTTCTGTTGAAGGAACATCTACATTTTATGATTTCTTAGAGTTCTTTATTGATGGTACATCGCAAGGAAGATGGAAAGGTGAAACGGCTTGGACAGAAGTTTCTTTTGAGGTTACTGAAGGAACACACACACTAACCTGGACATACGAAAGAGATGGAAGTGCTGGAGGAGATCAGGATATCGTTTGGATTGACATGATACAGTTGCCGCAAGCGCCTGGAACTACTCCAATTGCATCTTTCTCTACTGATTTACTTTCATTTATTTTGACAAGTGAAGATCCATCGAATTCTCAAGACATTACTTTAACAAATATTGGTGCAGGTACACTGTCATTTACCAACGCTATGAATGAAGGCAGTTGGGCAAATATTACAAGTACTCCAATAGATCTTTCTGCAAGTGAAAGCACAACTATATCGGTTCTTGTCGATGGATCAGAGATGGAAACAGGTATTTACTATGATACTATCGTAGTTACTTCATATGAAATATTTAAAATACCTGTGATGCTTGATTTTTCTGTAATTGGTATTGATGATGTAATGGAAAGCAGTTTGGCAATATATCCAAACCCATCCAATGGAGTAATAAATATTTTATCTGATAAGCAAATAGAGAATATTGCAATTTATAATGCAGCAGGTAAAATGGTTTATGACCAAAAAGTGAATCTGGAGACTGATATAACGCTTAATAATATCTTAAAACAGGGTGTTTATTTTGTACGCGTTTCCACTACTGAAAATGTTCAGACACTAAAATTCATTGTACAATAGAAGAATTTAAATATAAAATGTGACATTTAAATGAAAAATGCCTTTGCAACTTGCAAAGGCATTTTTTATATTTTCTATAAAATATGTCTTAAATATACTCTTCCCCAAACTTATCACCTACATCTTTTACAAACTGTTTGATAAGCTGTTCGTTTTGTTTACGGCAAATTAAAAGTGCATTTTCTTCTTCTACTACTATGTAATCTTCTAATCCTTCAATTACCGTAACTTTATTATCTAATGCTCTTAGAAGCACATTGTTTGAATTGTAGAATAAGCTTTTGGCAGTATTGGAGGCGTTTCCGTTCTCATTTTTATCTGAAACCTCATGCAAAGCACTCCACGAGCCCATGTCTGACCAACCAATATCTGTGCTTATAACGCATACGTTTTTAGCTTTTTCCATTATTCCATAATCAATGGAGATGCTTTCGCATTGATTAAAGATAGTACGTACAGCAGCCTCTTCATTTTTAGTATTGAAGTCTGTTTCAAACGCATCGAATTGACTGTACATGGTAGGTAAGTGTTTCTCAAAAGCACGAATAATGGTTCTTACAGGCCACACAAAGATTCCTGCATTCCAGAAATAATCACCGCTTTTAAGAAATTCTTTAGCTTTTTCTAAATCGGGTTTTTCTCTAAATGCTGTAACTTCTGAAAGCTGCCATTCTCCCGGACTACTCTTAAGAATTTCTCCTGTGGATTGTATATAGCCATAGCCAGTTTCTGGCTTATGCGGATCAATACCAATGGTCATAAGGGTTTCATTCTGCTGTGCATACTCAAAAGCCTCTTCAACCACCTTTACAAATAGATCTTCTTTAAGAATTACGTGGTCAGAAGGAGCTACCAGAATATTGGCATTAGGATTATGTCGCTGAATTTTAAATGCTCCAAAAGCAATGCAAGGTGCAGTATTTCTCCCTTTTGGTTCACTTAAAATATTTTCATGTGGTATGTCGGTTATTTGCTCTGCAATAGTATCTGCATATAATGCATTCGTAATGATAAGGATATTCTCACGAGGGCAAATCCTGTTTATCCTTTCATAAGTTTGTTGAATTAGTGTTTTTCCTGTTCCTAATACATCTAAAAACTGCTTAGGCTTTTCTGTTTTACTCCAAGGCCAAAATCTGCTTCCCACTCCCCCGGCCATAATGATGGCGTAATTATTTTTGTTCATAAGGATAATTTAATTATTCTTAAATCAATGATAAAGATAATGGGTTTCTAACAAACTAGATTCTAAATATTATAAAAAATACCCAAAACTTATTGCATAAACTTGTCCTGGGTATTTTTGAGAACTCTTCTAACCAAATTATTTGATTATTAATTTTTCAATGCGTTGATTTTTAGTATTTCGCATAATAACTAAGTAAACTCCACTATCAAAATCAGAAATATTGATATTTGTATTTATTGAAGTAACCTTTTGTCTGTATACTGTTTGTCCAATTAAATTAGAAATAA
>PKTE01000072.1 GCA_002869335.1 Salinivirgaceae bacterium
CTTAATACCTGTGATTGTCCTTGTAATAAAATGAAGGATAGTATAATTAATATGAAAAGTTTTTTTATCATCGATCCTAAATATAATACTATTTCAGATTACCTGCAACTACGCAAGTTCGTTTATCATATCCCTGGTTTCCATTTTCATCAAACCACTCACTGTATAATATGTAAATTCCCACGGGCACTTTATGTTGGCTGTCGTTCGTTCCATCCCAGGTTACGAAGCCTTCGAGTGAAACGGTTTCGTTGTTCAATAGGTTGCGTACCAATCGTCCATTATGATCAAGGATTTTAATGGATAACACATTTCCACCAGTTTTAAATTGATAATTAATACGCAAATAATCTTCAAAACCATCACCGTCAGGACTAAGCGTTTCTTTTTCAAGTGAAATGTTATTCTCAGTTATTTCGGCGTTATTGTATTGACTGTTCTCCCTTGTTGGCGTGGCAAAACCCACATCTGCGGCTGCTGAATGCCAGTTTGAGCGATTATCGGAAGGGCTGAATGGAGAAATTCTCTCCAATGAAACACCATCTTCATCGTCTAGCAGGCTGTGGTGCATATCAGCCGAATATGTTACCTGATCAACAATATCACCTGAATAATTCATCAGTAAAATTGTTCCTTCATCATCGGGCATGGAAGGTAAATTGGTCAGGATCGATTTTTTAGGATCTACATTCCCATAGGCCTCTTCCAAACATTCCGTTGATTCTGTGAGAATGTAATATTGATTAGGTGGTAAAATATAGGCATCTTCAGCTACTTCGTTAATTGTGTTTGGATAACCTGATGCATCAAGGTTGGCTGAATATAATTTACTCAAAGCCAGGTAATTGTCTGTTAGATTAAACACTTCTACAAAGTCGTTGCAATTGGCTGGCGGGTTGAATAATATTTCGTTGATGATTAAATCGCCCGGTTCTGCTGAAACAGGTTTTTTAAATGAGAAATCTGTCGCCTCCATTTCATTCATATTGCAATCGGTAAAACGGCTCAAACTGATATTGTAAAGGGTATTATCTTCTAATGGCTCTTTTAATTTTAGAATTAGATCTTCGCCTTTTGGATGAGGAATAAAAATCGAATCAAATTGCTGTGATGTAGCTATTAAACCATTACTCACATCTGGCCACATTGATTCATCGAATCTTATCATTAGACTTGTGTCTTCAGGTATTAAAATGAACTGAGCTGTTGGAATGGTTTCGTCTGGATTATCGCCTTTAAGGGTGTTTTCAGTACCTGGGGTTCCTCCTTGTGTTGCTGTACTTGTTCCCCAGTTATCGCCTTTGTCGCAGAAGCGATTATTATCAATTCGTTCTAATGAAAATCCTCCTAATGTTGCCAGCGAATTGGTATGCCAGGTATCATCATAATCTATCCATGTTACCAGTTTGTTATTGTCATCCAACAATTGTAGCATAGTTCCACCATCAGTCAAATCAGACTCGTCGAAAATATATATCGCATTCTCAGGTGCATTGGGAAACGATGCCATGTATTGTGGCAGAATTAAATAATAGCTTTGGGCAGGAATTGAACCAGTGGGTAGGTTAAGATCCCGACTTCCAACTTTAAGTGTCCAGTTCTCTATGCTTACCGGCAACGTATCATGGTTGTATAATTCCAAATATTCGTATTGAATACGTTCTTCATCGGCTGGTTTAGCCATTATTTCAGTGAAAATAACTTGCTGAAAATAGGAGGGAACAATGTAGGTTGAGGCAAAATCAGCCTCAGTTGTATTACCACAATAATCTGTTAAATCTAAAACAACTACTTCAATGTAAGTTCTTTGAGGCAGTGAGTCTCTGGTGTAGATATGTAGCTTTTTTAAATCCTCTTCATCAACAGTCACAGAATCTAATCCAACTGAATAGTTAACTTGAATGTCTATTTCATAACTTGGTAAAGTTTCTGAAAATGTCAGGATTATCTCTTTTTCAGAAGCAATTGTCATTTCTACTATATAAGGAGCAATGGTGTCTGGATTTAAATCATCCACGGAATTAATTTCTCCAGGAGTTCCTCCCAGACTAGAGGTTGACGCTTTCCAGTTGTTAGCCTGGGCACAAAATGCATCGGGGTCAATTTGTTCAATACTCCAGCCACCATCTTCTTTTTCAGGATCATGGTACCATGTTTGGTTGTATGAGATAGTATGAATTGATTGCCCTGTGGTATCTTTTAATGTGATGAGTTTGCCATTATTGCTTAGTAATGATGTTGTAATTATATCAAGCGCATTTCCATATAAAGCATAAGCTTCAACAGCTGATGACGATGTAACAATGAGGTATTCATTAGCTTCTAATGTATAATCGGGGAAAGTACGCGTGTCATCTCCTATTTCTATTGTCCAATTTTCGAGATTGATGTCAAAGCCTGAGCGGTTATATAATTCCAGATAATCATATTCTGGCAGCGCCACCACGGGACTATTGTCAAAAAATACCTCATTAATAACGATATCACCTTCCAGTGGAATAAAATAAACGAACTGAACAGATGTGTCATTGATGATATTGCCTTCAAGATCTACAATCCCGCTAATGTTAAGCGTTTCAGTTTCTCGTAATGGAAAGTCGTTAGCAAATTGTAGTTGAATTTGTTTACCGGCTTCTGCCACTGTATATGCTGACGGGTTGCCGGTTAGGGTTGTTGAGAATTGTGTAAGTTCAAGTTGTATTGTGTCTATGGGTTCAGTAAATGTGACTTGCAATTTATTGCTGCTGAGCGTTTTTATATCTTCCAGTGCAGGTGGAATGGTATCATAAATAATTTCACCTGCATAAATATCATCCATATAAACCACTCGTGTGTCAGAAGGGGTTGAAATATTTGTCACAAGACCAAAATAGTTGCCTGTTTGTATCTCATTGTCGGTGGAAGTACCACGTAATGTAACAGCTTGTTCATAAGCTCCTTCATCAATATATAATGACCAACCTTCTGCTGTGTCTCGCGTAATTCTTACCGAATATGGGATAGAAGCACTACCATCAGTCCCAACGGGGTAGGTTGTGGTGATTATAGGAGTTGAAACCGTTCCTTTTTGTTTGTAAAGTACAAATGAATCATCTGAACTACCATCGTATCGCAAATAGTAGCCGTAAAAATTTGGATTATCAGCTTTCAATAATGCAGGTTCATTTGTGTTGGCGGTAAGTATAACGTAATAATCGTTTGTGCCTGAAATATTCCATCCATTTCCATCTGCCACAGTGAAGCTCCATTGACCATAATTTCGGATGAGTTCGGTAGTAATGCATCTTGATTCTGTATTGATTTTGCTTCTTAAGAGTGCGCCATCATTTTCATAGGTTGCACTAAATCCTCCATTGCCTTCTGTTGGTGGATTAATTATCTCAAAATCGGCTGTGTCACCTGTCCATTGGAGATTATTAATGAGATCAAGGTCGGTAAATGATTCGTTAATATTTTGGTTGAGGAGGTCTGAAACGGAAAATTGGATACTTGTATCAGTGATGTTACCTAATAGGTCTTCAACTCCGTTAATTAATAGTGTATAAGCTGCTCCCGAAGTAAAGCTTTCTGCAAATGTAAGCTGAACTTCAGTTTTTGATTCAAAATAATATATGGCTTCGTTGGCGTTTCCGGGACCTTGAATATTATAATTTGATGCAGTATGAGACGATACGGAGTCTATTAATTCATCAAATGTTAGCTTGATGTTTCTTTCTCCATTTATCTGAATATCAGTGATTACTGGAGCGTATGTGTCTACGTATGGGGCACGAGTGATTATGTTGTCGATATAAGCAGTGCGAGCTGTTCCGGGGTTGGCTATATTTGTAGCAATTCCAAAAAATGATGAAGTTGTTACTTCATTATCTACTATTGTTCCTCGACTAGTAGTTGACTCCAGATAAAGTCCTTCATCGATAAATATTTCCCAGGTTCCATCATTTTCTCTGGTAATCTTAACGCTATAGGCCTCTGAAGTAGTTCCATCAGTACCGTCCGGGAAAGCCGCATCAATAAGAAGGGTTGTGGTTGTACCGCTTTGTTTGTTGAAAGTGAAGTTATCGCCATTGGCACCATCAAATCGGAGAAAATATCCGTTGAAGTTTTTTGTATCATCTTTCAGTAATGCAGGATCATCAGTATCACTCATTATTATGACGTAATAATCGTTAGAGCCTGAAATAGCCCATCCGCGTCCATCTGCAATGCTAAATAACCACTCGCCGTATGCTCTTGAAGAGGCTGTTGTGAGCACTGCACTGGTGCTATCAGGTTTTGAACGCAACATGTGGGCATCTGGGCCCCATGAGATGTCAATACTTCCATCGCCTGAGTTTGGTGGATTGATAACCTCAAATTTATTGGTGTCGCCATTCCATTGAGGATTGTTTGTGAAATCTGAGTCGGAAAAGGTTTCGTTGATTTGGGCTTGAGAATATAGTCCAAAACTTAAAAATAGTACGGTAAATATTGCTGCGAATCTCATCATCTTTCTTATTTTTGTGCTCGCTATGGTATGTTTTCTCTTCTATAATTTATGAAGGGAAAATACAAATAAATATGAATGCTTACAATATAAGCTTTGTCATTTATAATTTAATATTTTTTCATCACAAAAAATTATTTTATGAAGTTAGCAATAGTAGGGGTTACAGGTCTTGTAGGTCGGAAAATGATGGAGATATTGGATGAATTTAATTTTCCGGTTGATGAATTGATACCCGTAGCATCGTCGCGTTCTGCCGGGCAATCTATTAAGTTTAGAAAACGAAAATACACCATAGTTGAGCCTGCTCAGGCCGTAAGTTTAAAGCCAGATATTGCAATATTCTCAGCAGGTGGTTCAGTGTCAAAAGAATGGGCGCCAAAGTTTGCTGAAGTAGGGTGCCGGGTAATTGACAATAGCAGTGCATGGAGAATGGACCCAACCAAGAAACTGGTTGTGCCAGAGGTAAATGCACATGTGTTAGAGGCTACAGATATGATCATTGCCAACCCCAATTGCAGTACAATACAAATGGTTGTGGCTTTGGCTCCTTTGCATAAAAAATATACCATGAAACGTATCGTAATTTCAACTTACCAATCCATTACTGGTACTGGGAAAGACGCGGTTGATCAAATGGAAGCTGAACGCAAGGGTAAGAAAGAAATACCAATGGTTTATCCGCATCCTATTGACAGAAATTGTCTGCCACATTGCGATGTATTTATGGATAATGGCTATACCAAAGAAGAAATGAAATTGGTGAATGAGACCCGTAAAATATTGTCAGACGATACTATTGGAATTACGGCCACAGCGGTTCGAATTCCGGTTACAGGTGGTCACGGAGAATCTATTAATGTGACATTCGAAAAGAATTTCGATGTGCAGGAGATACGACAAATTTTAGATCAATCAGAAGGTATAATTGTGTATGATGATCCTTCAAGCAATATTTACCCTATGCCACTAGTAAGTGCCGAACGCAATGAAGTATTTGTTGGGCGCATTCGTCGCGATGAATCTTGGCCAAATACTTTAAATATGTGGGTTGTAGCCGATAATTTGCGAAAAGGAGCTGCCACAAATGCGGTGCAGATTGCCGAGTATGTCAGAAAGAATTTTATGTAAAATATACGAGCCGCCTGATGAGCGGCTTTTTTTATTCAAAATTTTTCTATAAAAATTTGTGGCTCACTTTATTTCTCAAGTCCTTTTGCCCTTATTAGCTCACCGTTCTTAGACCTCAGCTCTCCGCTCGTCGCACTTATTTTCTTCATTGCATAACCCGCTGACTTAAACTATATTTGCAGTCTAAATATTTATACCATGGAAAAGAGAAGATTTGATAAGCAAAAGGGTGAGGAGAACAGGGAAAAAAGAAACTATAGCGATAAAGAAATACGCTTGAATAGATATATAGCAAACAGTGGTGTTTGTACTCGCAGGGAGGCTGATAAGTTGATTGAGAAAGGATTGATCAGAGTGAATGGTGAGGTGGTTACTGAATTGGGATTTAAAGTAAAATATTCTGATACAGTTCAGTATGAAGGGCGAAAACTAAAAGCTGAAAAGAAAGTGTTTGTGCTTTTGAATAAGCCTAAAGATACATTAACAGATGTTTACGATCCTGAAGGTAAAAGAACTGTGATTGATTTGGTGAAAATGGCTACAAAAGAGCATGTGCATCCGGTTGATAAGTTAGATCGGAATGCTACTGGCGTGCTACTTTTTACAAATGATATTGACTTGGCTAAAAGGTTAACGGAGTCTGAAGCAGGAGTAAAGCAAATCTACCATGTGATTTTGGATAAGACTTTGGCAAAAACAGATTTTGAGGTCATTATGAAAGGCCTTGATTTAAAAGATGGTTTTGTGAAACCGGAAGTTATGAGCTATGTGGATGATGAAGACAGGACGCAAATTGGAATTGAAATTTATAGTTGTAAAAATAAAATTGTGCAACGCATTTTTGAGCATCAGGGCTATAAAGTAGTGAAGCTTGATCGTACTTATTTTGGAGGCTTGACTAAGAAAAATATTGGTCGGGGAAAGTGGCGTATTCTATCTGATAAAGAGGTGAATATGTTGAAGATGCTGTAGTACTGAAGATAAAAGTAAAAAGGAAAAGAAAGAATAGCTTATACCGTATGAAGTATCTCATTTTACAAAACCCCGGGCACAATCGCGTTTATTATAATCTGGCTGATCAGCTGGCACTTGCTGAACTTCAAATTGCTGCTGAAAAGATGCAGAGTGAAGTCAGTACCGTTGAGGTTGAATTGATAGAGGGCGTGCGCTATTTGTCTCTTGAAACCACTGAATTGCTAACTGATAGCGATTTGGAAATCGTGAGTCGGTTATCATTTGTATTTGCTATTTTTCAACAAGAAGAAGATTCGAATTGCCTGAAACCAATTCGCAAGAATGAATACGAATTTGTGGATCAAAAAATTAGCTCACTTCTTAAATATCATGGTAAAACCAATGAGTTGTTTACCAAAATGATGGTCAATGTGGGGTTGTTAGCCAGTGATTTCAACCATAATGAGACTATTACTCTTCTAGATCCGGTGGCAGGAAAAGGCACAACACTCTATGAAGCCTTAGTATACGGCTTTGATGCCTATGGTATAGAGATGGAAACAGGAGCAGTGCATGAAGCGGCTACTTTTTTTAAGAAATATCTGGAAACAGAAAAGTTTAAACATAACGCTGATGAGAGGAGAATAGCTGGAACAAATAAAAACAATGAGATTCAAATCAGAGATTTCGAATTTGCCAAAACAAAGGAAGCATTCAAATCAGGTGAAGGGATCAAACGCATTGGTATGATTACAGGAAATGCTGCTGAAGCATATACATATTTTAAAAAGCCTAAATTTAATCTCATCGTTGGAGATCTTCCTTATGGGATTTATCATGGTAATAAAAGCTTTGAAAGTCGTTCAGGTGCTACTCGAAATCCATCGGAACTGCTGGAAGAGTGTTTGCCTCAGTGGATGAAGGTTCTGAAAAAAGGAGGTACAATAGTTTTGGCCTGGAACTCATTTGTGGTTTCTCCTAAAAAACTATCTGAGATATTTGAATCCAACGGATTTTCAGTTTTAAAAGAAGGACCTTATACTAAATTTCAACATATGGTCGACAAATCGATTAAACGAGATATTATTGTAGCGAAAAAAGTTTAATTATGAATACAGCTTTGAGATTCTCTATTTTTTTGATTTTCCTTCTCAGCTTTCAATTTTCAAATGCCCAAATTTTGATTTCTGGGGTTATCCAGGACAATTACAACAGACCTGTCTCTTTTGCTTCTGTATCCGCTGGTAACAATCAGGGAACGGTCTCTGATTTGAGTGGTAAATTTCAACTAGAATTAAGTCAACCAGATTCTGTGACAATATATTTTCTTGGTTTTGAAACGTATTCATTTTTTGCTGACCAAAGCAAAGATTATCGTGTAAAACTAAAGCCAAAATCTTTTTTACTTGAAGAAGTTGTTGTCTTTCCAGGAGTGAATCCAGCCGATACAATAATGCAAAAAGTAATTGAAAGACGAGATGAACATAACCCTCAAAATTTACCCTCATATCGTTATACAAGCTATAATAAATTTGCCATTGAGGTTAATCGCGATACTCTAGAATATTATGCAAATAGGGCCAATGTACCACCACAGGTAAATGCACTTATAAAGTTTTCTAAGAAATCGAAACTGTTTGTTTCCGAGGCAATTACTGAAAGGTTTTACAAGAAGCCAGGCAAATTGAAAGAGCATGTGTTGACTACTAATATTTCAGGGTTTCGTGATCCTGCATTTGCCATGCTAGGTGGGCAACTGCATTCGCTTTCTTGTTATGAAGATTTCTTTTCAATATTTAATTTAAAATATGTGAATCCGGTAAGTAAAAATGCAGAGCGTAAATACTTGTTTTTATTGAAAGATACACTGAAAAATACTGAAACTGGTGATGTATTCGTAATAACATTTCGACCTAAGGCAGGGAAAACATTCAGTGGGATGTATGGTATGCTCTATGTGGACGCAAATGACTATGCAATAAAGAAAATGGTAGCTCAGCCTGCTACCCAGCCGTCTCAAGTAGGAATAGTAGTAAAGCAGGAGTATCAAAAACTCTTGGACAAGTATTGGTTTCCTAAGAGTTTTGAGTCTACTTTATTATTTTACAATAGAATACTTAAAGGACTTGACCCATTGCCTCTAATGGTTGGCCTTGCTAAAATTGATGTTGTCAATCCGGAGATTGGGGTGGAAATTCCAAAACAGATTTTGAGAAATCAATTTCAGTTGAGCTATGCTGAAGATGCTGCAATTCCCAATGATTCACTGTTGGCAAAATATAGAACAGACTCATTGAAAGTAAGAGATTTAAAAGCGTTTGATTTTATGGACTCAGCCATGAATAAGCCAATCGTTAATTTCCTTACTAATTTTCCAAAGATAATTGCAAAGGGGGAGCTGCCAATTAGTATTTTTAATCTTAATTTAAATGAGGTTTTAGGATTTAATTATCAGGAACGATGGCGCTATGGGGTTTCTCTAATGACAAATGATCGTGTGTTAAAATGGGCTAGTATTGGAGGTAAAGTAATTAACTCTGTTGAGGAAGATACTTTGTGGTATGCAGCCAGGTTTTATTTAAATCCATTAAAATCTGGGATTCTTAGGTTGAAATATCAATATCAGAGTGAGACTACCGAAAAAGGAGCTTTTCATAATTATAACCCATACAGGAGTGGTTTCTATAACTTAAGAAAGTTCGTATTTCGTGAGTTAAATTACGTGCAGGGACATGATGTGGCTCTGGAATTAGAATATCCTAAAAATGTAAATCTGCGTTTTATGGGTTATTCTCAGAATTACTATCTCAGTCATACGGCCATTGATACATTGTATGGCGATTTTTCTCGCAATGCTTTAAGATTTGATCTACGTTATGCTCCGGGAGAGAAGTTGACAAATATGGGTAATTATCGTATCCGAAGCGGAGCTGGTGGTCCTGTTTTCAATCTTGCATATGAACAAGGTATAAGGAGTCAAATGAATGATGTGACCTACAAAAAGATTTTTGGTGAAATAACCTATAACTACAGTACGCGCTATTTGGGTACATTTAGACTAAGAGGAAGAGGAGGATATATGACAGGTGATGTCCCTTTGGAGTTATTATTTAATAGCAAGGGGTCTGGCAGAATGCCCATATATGAACCGGGTGTTTTCTATACTATGCCTGTACATCGTTACTTTAATACAGATTTTGTACAGGGTTTTGTGCAACATTATTGGCCCTTTTATTTAAATAGCCAAAATTTGATGCTTTCTTTCTCAAGTCAGCTTAACGTAATGTATGGAAAACTCAGTAATGAAAGGTTGAACGAGATTGTTAAACCAACTGGAAAAGGATACTATGAAGCTGGGTTTTTAGGTGGAATAGCTGATCCGGATTTAGGACAAATTTCCATAGGTACTTTTTATACATTAGGATCGTATGCCCGTCAAGATCAGATTAATAATTTCGCTTTTGTTATAGGCTTTACTACGTATATTGATTGGTAAAACAAAAGGTTATTTTAAGTGCATTAAATTTCTTTGGCGTTCTTGTAAGGAATTTGTAATTTGCCGCATCATTTCCGGATCACATTATGAGCAAGACTCATATTCCGTTGAAATACAATTGATTTTCTAACTAAACTTTTGAATTATGAAGAGGATTTTAATTCTTTTTACTGGTATTGTATTGTCTTTTCAGTTGTTTTCGCAAGGAACGCTTATGCTTGTAGGTGGTGGAACTGAACGCACTGGAGAAGATGCATGGAATTTTGAGCCCTATCGAAAAGCAGTGGCATATTCCACTAATAAAAGAGTAGCCATTATTGCCTGGGGAGCAGAATCAGATAGTTGGTTACGCGACTATTTTACTGGAACTTGTAATGCAAATACAGCCAAACATTTTGATTTTAGCATCATTGATCCTTCAGACTACAATACTATGTATGATTCGCTCATGACTTATGATATGTATTTTTTCAAAGGAGGTGATCAAAATGATTATTACAGCAACTTTAAAAATACTGTTATTGCAGATGCGATTACTGATAAATATAATGAGGGAGGAGTAATTTCAGGAACCTCTGCGGGTATGGCTATTTTATCTTCAGTGATGTACACTGCTTCCAACGGTACGGTTTATCCCTATGAAGCTATCTAAAATTATGAGAATACATATATGACATTGGCTGACGATTTTGTAGACCTGGCCCCCGGATGGTTATTTGATACGCATTTTGCTGAGCGTGGTCGATTTCCGCGTTTGGTTGGACTCATTACAAACTGGTATTACAATCATACAGAGCAGTTAACTGGACTTGGTGTAGACGATGTCACGGCTATGATTATTAGAAACGATTCTGTTTATGCATATGGAACTGGCGCCGGTAACTTTTTTGATATTCAAAATACCGTTTTTGATCAGAATGAAACCATGGTTGTGGCTGAAAATATAAAAGTTACCAATATTTTGAATGGTTGTACATATGATCTTTCAACAGGAAATATTGAAGGTTTAACACAAGTTTCAAGCCCGGCAATTACAGAAGAAAATCACACTTATACACTACTTTTAGGTGGGGGCATTTATTCAACTTATCATTCACAAATGATGGAAACATTGGTAAACGAGTGTGGAAACATTAGCGATAATGTTCTATTCATAACCGGTGCTTCTTCAACCAATGCAGCAGGACTTGTGAATTCTGTGGAATCAGCTTCTACAGGAACGGTTTATGAATTTGAAGGTATAGCTGCTAATGCTAATTCCAGTGAACTTGCAGATGCTATTGCCGCTGCTTCAAAATTCGTATTTGTAGATAATGAATATGACACTTTTATGGATTTTATGAATAATACTGCTAGCGGATATAGGTTATTGCTTAAAATGAAAGATCCGGCATCAACCAGTGCTTTTGTTGGAGATAATAGTCGGTTTGTTGGGGCAAGTGTTATCAATAATTATGAAACTGCTGCGGCCTCATATTATGCTGAGCTTACCTTTGATCCGGGTTTGTCTTTATTGGAAACAACTGTTGTAATGCCTAAATCATTTATGAACAGTGATATGTATGAAAATTCTACAACAGGAGTACCTTATGCCATGCTACAGGATGGATTAACTTATGGTATATGGTTAAATAAAAAGAACTATGCTAAGTATTTTGTGGATAATGATGGGGTAAAACTTATTCCTTTTGGCGATTCTCCAGTAATGATAATGAAAAACGAAGGAACCAATTATGATTTTTCGGTTACAGGAAGTACCGCCAATCATGATCCAAGGATGGTTGCCGGATTCGAAGAGATGACATTAAATGTTTTAAATAGTACAAAAAGCTTTGTGATGGGTACAAATCCTGGTGTTGGAATCTCAGGCTATTTGAAAGATTCCGAATTTACAGTTTACCCAAATCCAGCATCAAATATTGTATATTGTGAGTCGGAAGAAAATTCTTTATTGGAAATTTACAGTATTGATGGTAAATTGCTTAAACGTTTTGGTGGACAAAAACGTTATGAGGTAAACATTGCTGATTTTGATTCCGGTATTTATTTATTTAAATCAACAGTTAATTCAAATTCTGTGATACGAAAAGTAACGGTTCAATAAATTATAATAACATGATGATACTGATTAAAAATGCCGAAATATATGCTCCAAAACCAATGGAAAAAAAGGATGTGTTGGTTGCAGGAGGTAAAATTATATCGATACAAGATAAAATAGATGTTGGAAACCTGGAATTAGAGGTGATAGATGGAAGTGGTTTGAAGCTTACACCCGGGTTTATTGATGCCCATGTGCATATTGCAGGTGCGGGCGGCGAAGGTGGTCCGGCAACACGTACACCCGAAATTCCTTTGTCGCAACTATTGGAAGCCGGGGTAACTACTGTAATAGGCTGTCTTGGAACTGATGGCATGACTCGCAGTGTGGAGAGCGTATTAATGAAAGTCAAAGCGCTCCGTGACGAGGGAATGTCGGCATGGATGTACAGCGGTTCTTATCAAGTACCCACACCAACCATTACGGGTGAGGTGGGTTCGGATGTGGCTATGATTGAGGAGGTTATTGGTATTGGAGAGATTGCATTGTCAGATCATCGTTCTTCAACACCAACAACTGCAGAGCTAATTCGCCTGGTTGAACATGCGCGGGTAGGAGGTATGTTAGGCGGAAAAGCAGGTATTGTGAATATTCATATGGGGGACGCTAAAAATCCTTTCCAACCAATTTATGATGCATTGGCTCAAAGCGAATTGCCAATCAAACAATTCTATCCAACGCATTGTAATCGAAACAATTATATTTTTGAAGATGCAAAAGAATACGGCAAAAAGGGGTGGGTAGATATTACCACAAGTAGTTATCCTTATTTTAAGGAATATGAGATAAAACCTTCTAAAGCCCTGGCAGAGTTTTTAAAGGCCGGAGTTCCTGAAGATCATATCACTTTTACTTCAGATGCCAATGGTTCTTTACCTGGTTTTGATGAAACCGGAAATTTGGTGAAAGTTGAAAAAGGATTACCAATGGCAAATCTCACAGAGCTACGTGATGCTGTTTTGGTAGAAAAAGTACCTTTTGAAACTTCCCTAAAAGTGCTTACTTCTAACCCTGCTGCTGCATTGAAATTGAAGCAAAAGGGAAATATTTTTGAAGGAGCAGACGCTGATTTATTGTTAATGAACGACAACCTGGAAATTCAGCACGTAATTGCCAAAGGCAAGCAGGTTATGAAAGATGGAAAGCTTTTGGTTAAGGGAAGCTATGAATAAAATATTTAAATCATCAATAAAAAACAAAGCCCGACAATTTGCCGGGCTTTAACATATCTCTAAAAATTATTTTATTCTTCATCCCACCATACACGTGCTTGCATATTTACACCTGTTGATGGCACGTTTCCTCCATTCAGTTCCATTTCATTTTGTGGGTATGGATATCTTCTTGGAATTTCACCGTTAGGATTTTGTGCTGAAGTTCCGTTAGGATTTGGTATTAAAGCCGGATAACCTGTTCTTCTGAAATCTGACCACTGTTCAACTTGTCCAAACATGCTAATGTATTTTTGCATCATAATTGTTTCCAGGTCAGCTTCGTAATTTCCAGTTAGCGTTATATGGGAAACATAACTTGAAATACTATCAGTCGTTAACTGGTCGTCGAATGGAGCAACTTCAGTTAAGAAAGCCTCCACAGCTTCACGAAGAGCAGTTTGAATCAGCGGATCAGTAGTATTTGTTCTCAATCTGGCTTCTGCTTCAATAAACTTAACCTCCCAAGGGGTTACAAAATATGCTTTTGCATTTAAATCACTTAAATATGGCCCTGTGTCAGCCGAGCCTAACTGAGTTTTAGTGATTCCATCTTTTGATGGATGACTTGCAACAAGCGTTTTGAAATAATCATTGATGACTAAATCTGTATTGTTTTTACCTATGTTATAAGGACTCTTATCGGCCTCGTCATAACCGTACTCGTAAGCCAATGGCATATCGGTGTAATCATAAGAGTTTTGAACTGCATTTAATGTTTGTTGTAACGGATCGAAGCCAACTTCTGCTGATTTATTTACCACATGCAAAGAGTAACGCGCTATAAGACCATAGGCAGCTTTTTTCCATAAGGTAACGTTTCCTCCATAAAGGATGTCGTAATCAGATGCATCCATGGTAGATTCTTTGTCAAGATTTGCTATTCCATCATTTAATAATTCAAAAATATCCTCATAAATGTCACTTTGAGCGTCATAAGTAGGAGTTAGTGCTAATGATCCTTGTAGTGCCGTTGAATATGGTACATCTCCCCAATTGTCGGTTACGGTACCCAATGTCCAGGCCATCATAATTTGTGCAATACCTGTGTAGTGATAAGCACCCGCTGATTCTGATTTTTCAATAATATCTTTAATTTGAACCAGAGCATTTACGTAGTAATCATACCAAATGTCTTCCACATAAAAGCTATTATCTACAAAATATTCAGCATAGGGTGAATATTGTGTGTTATTGTTGGGTTCAAAATATTGAAGAAAAATACCAACTGTTGCTGAATTTTCATTCATTAGTGCATTAGCCATAGAAGCTTGAGCTGGCGGTAGAAGTACTGTAACTGGAGCTTCTATTACTGCGTTTGGGTTCTCATTTACTTCCTGTAAATTACAGGAGAATGTAATAAGAAGTGTAATTATCGTAATTAGTTTTATAAAGTGTTTCATAGTAGTTCCGTTTTTAGAAGTTCATTTTAATAGTAAATGAATATGACCTCACGCTTGGCATATTGAAATAATCACGTCCCATACTGTTTGAAACGCCCGAAAGGTTGGTTTCCGGATCAATACCTTTGTAGTTTGTAAAGAGTAAAAGATTATTTCCAGATACTCCAAGTGAAAGTCCTTTAATAGGCAACTTTTCAATTGTTTTAGCAGGGAAGTCATATGTTAGACTAAGTGTGCGTAATCTAAGCCAGGAAGCATCTTCGATGGCATCTTCACTTACTCCTACAAGTCCATAGCTTTGGTAATAATCCCCCCATTTAACAGGAGTCGAGTTTTCAATCCATTCTTCATTTACATCGTCCCAAACAACACCATTGAATGTTACTTCTTCGTCTCTGTTTTCAGTATCGGCATGTGTTCCAAGGCTTCTCATCACATTTGCAGTACCGTTATACACATCGCCTTTATATTTTATATCGAATAAAAAGTCAAGCGTCCAGCCTTTGTAGGTAAAGGTATTGGTAATACCCATTGTCCAATTTGGGTTGGGGTTACCGACAATTCCACTTACACTATCAACTTCTGGTAATCCATCGGCTCCTATCACTCTCCGTCCATCTTCGGTTCTCATCCAACGTGTACCATATAAAATTCCGTATTCTTCACCTCCGATAAATACACTCTTTGTAGAGGCAACACCTGCATTATCAGCTACTTCAAGAAAATCTATATCTTTAACCACATTTTTGTTTTTTGCAAAATTTACTCCGACTTCCCATTTGAAATCATTTTTTTCTACAGGGGTTCCAGTTACAAGAAGCTCAATTCCGTTATTAATAACTTTTCCATCAATATTCTGAAGTAATTGAGCATATCCGGTAGAGTATGCAACTGTAGCTGGTACAATTTGGTCAGTAACATTAAAATTATAATATGTGAAATCTACATTTAATCTACCTGTGAAGAAACGCAGATCTGTACCTATTTCAATTGACCTTGTATCTTCAGGTTTTATATTATAATTACCCATATATGAATCAATATAGTAAGATGTTAAACCGTGCGTTGTTCCGCTTGGAGTATAATAATTATAAAGGTTATAAGCTGGAGCATCCATGGCTACATGTGCATAATTGGCTCTTAATTTACCGTATGACAAGTATTTATTCTTTTCCATGCCAAATGTTTCAGTAAAAATCCATGATGCATTAACTGATGGATAAAAGAATGAACTGTTTTCTTCACTCAAAGTTGATGACCAGTCATTTCTACCTGTTGTGCTCAGGTAAAGATAATTTTTGAAATTAATCTTAGCTTCATAATATAACCCAACAATTCTTTTTCTAGAAGTGTAATCATATTGATTGTCTACCGTTTCTACATTTGATATGTTGTAGTAGTCAGGGATTATGAAATTTGTTCCTTCCATTGTAGTACTGTAATATCTTGTGGCTTTATAGTTATGACCTGCCAATACAACTATCTTCCAATCGTCGTTTAATTGTTTTTCATAATTAAATAGTAAATCAGAGTTTATGATGCGTTCTTGAGATTGATCAACGTAAAGTACACCATCGCCATAAAAGTTTTTTGACCCATTTGACCAATATGTTAAGCCATTATCAGTGAATTGATCGATACCTACTCGATATGTGGCTGTAAATCCATTGAATAGTTCTGCATTGAAATTTAAGCTACTCATAAAGCGGTCACTATTAAAATGAGCCTGATTTTTATTGATTGACCAGTATGGGTTGTCAGTGTCATTATACCAGGTTCGCTGTGAACCATCAGGGAACATATACGAAGCTGAATTACCTACAGGGTCGCTCACATTGTTTGTAATGTCAAAAGAAACAGGAGATCTCATTAAACCAAACATCACGCCACTGGCATTTGAACCTCGGTTGAGTTTAACGTTTGCAGTATTTGAATAGGACATGATTCCATTCATTTTTATTTTATCTGAGAGTTCTGTTCCTCCACTTATTTTAAATGTGGCGCGCTCAAATTCACTATTTGGGATAATACCTTTATGATTTACGTATCCGCCTGAAGCCATATAATTTGCGACTTTTCCTGCACCACTAACGCTTACATAGTTATCTGTTTTTACACCAGTATTGAAAAAATTAGAGACATTATCATAAGCATTTATTCTTTTTGCTCCGGCAGGAGCGTTTTCGGCAGTTACAATCGCACCATTAACATCATATGGGTTTTCAATAGATGGATCATAATAAAGCGTTGATAAAAGCGGTCCCCATGATGCTCTTTGTGCTTCTGGACCTTCATAAGTTGGAGTTCCATCAAGTGCCCAAAATCCTTGAGCATATTTATCCTGGCGTTCAGGTAGCTTATTTACATTCTCAAAAGTAACGGAAGATTTTATAGTTATATGTGTGCTTTTTTCTCCTGCTTTACCTTTTTTTGTTGTTATCATGAGTACGCCATTACCAGCTTCTATACCATATAAAGCAGAGGCAGAAGCTCCTTTTAACACACTGATTGATTCAATATCTTCAGGGTTTAGGTCTAAGCTTCGACTAGTTTGCCCAGTAAGCGAAGTGTTTGATGTTGAATTGCTTATGGGGATTCCGTCGACAACAATTAAAGGATAGTTGCTACCTCTCAAAGATGAACGTCCTCGAATAGCAATGTTGGCAGCTGCACCAGGTTCACCAGAATTTTGTGTGATGCTTAATCCAGCTACACGCCCTGAAAGCTTGCTAACTAAATCTGACGATGTAGTTTTTTCTAGAGTGCTTTCATCTACATTTTGCGCAGCATAGCCAAGCTCTCGTTTTTCTCGTTTAACACCAATTGCCGTAACCACAACATCTTCTAACAATTGTGCATCATCAGCCATTGTAACGTTTATTGTGCTTCTGCCTTGAATTTGCTCTTCAACGGTCTTCATACCTATAAAACTGAAGACCAAAACCTGGGCATCATCTTTAACCTGGATAGAATATTTACCATCAGGACCCGAAATTGTCCCTTTTGAAGGGTCCGATTTTACTATTACGGTTACTCCTGGAAGTGGCATATTAGAACCTTTTTCCGTTATTGTACCAGTAATAGTTTTTTGACTAAATGCATAGGCATTCAGTGCAAAAAATAAAATACTTAATAGTAATTTTTTGCTCATACAAATAAATTTTGTGGTTGTGAAAAAGTATCAGAAAGCATAAAGGTAAAGAAAATGTTAAAATTCCAAATAGTTTAGTTAAAAAATTAATGTGCACAAAAAAGGTTATAACGTTTTTTTGGTATATGAAAAAAATCTTTTTACCTTTCGTTATTATTTGCGAAAGCAAACGAAATCATTTTATTTTTTTAATTAAATTTTTGTCCTATGAAGAAATCGATTTTTACAATTATCGGTCTCCTCGTTGTGTTCGTACTTAACGCACAGGTGACTAGTTATGAGCAGGATTTTGAAGTAAATCCTTTGTTAATGCCAACTGAAATCACATTGATAAATGTTGACGGAATGCAGCCAGATCCAACACAGAGTGCAGGTTATGCTGATAGTGCCTGGATTATTGGTACGAGTGCTACTTTTGGCTCTCAAATAGCTAAAGCAAATTCATGGCACGTAGATGAGGTTGGTGATGCTGATGATTGGATGATGATGCCTACTTTTTCAATTACGTCTGATCAAGCTACTGTTTCATGGGATGCAATGTCATTGACATCTTCTGGAAACTATCCAGATGATTATATGGTAATTGCAGTTGAAGCTCCAGCTGAAGCGCCTGCTGATACTGTTGATTATGTATTGACAAATGGTACTATTTTGCAGCAAGTTACAGCTGAGGCTTATGAGGCTCCTGTACATTATGAAATTTTACTTTCAGATCATAGCTTTGCTGCTGGTCAGGATATTTGGGTAATTTTTCGTTTAACTACTCCTGCTCCGGGTGGAAGTGAATTGGGTATTGATAATATTATGCTTAGTAATGGTACTGGTATTAATACTTCTGTTGAGAGATTAACCGGTCTGTATCCCAACCCTGTAACTGACGGATTTGTTACTATTGATGTTCCTGCCAATAAAGCTAAGGTTCATATCTTTGATTTAACTGGTAAATTAATTCAGGAAAGTGAATTGAATGGTTCAAATGTATTGAATGTACAAGATGTAATTTCTGGAGCTTATATTGTGAAAGTAACTGCTCAGAATAAAGTTTACACCACAAGAATGATTGTTGAGTAAATCAACTATTATATAATTAGTAATAAAAAACGGGGCCTAAACCCCGTTTTTTTATTTTACCATATTGTAAGTGTCACCTGGAAGTAGAATGCTTAGTTTTAAGTCATTTGCCCCAAGTAGCCCATTTTTGTTGACTTTGCTTCTTTCAGGGTTTTCTATTACAATAACCTGACTTTTACCATATACTGTAAAATTGTTGCTTTTGACGTAAATAGCCGTTGATTCATCAATACCAACTGCTATTTCTTCGGGGTTTTCAATAGCTACACTCATTAACCTGTTCATGCGCATTCTCCAAACAAAATGCTGGTCAACAATGAGTTTGTCAGTGAATCCCATTCCTTCTTTTATTTCGATATTTTCTGCTTCAATAGTGCGGAATTCTCCTGTATATTCAGGGTGTTTATATTCATTCCCAGTTATCATTTTTTTACTCATAATGGCCGCTCCGGCACTGGTTCCTGCAATAGTAGCTCCATTTATATAGGCGTAATGCATCGCATCATAAATAGGTGTATTTTTAACAATTCCCATGAACTTATTCTGGTCACCCCCTGATACATATATCAAACGGGCATTTTTAATGGAGTCAATCTTATCCTGAGCTGGCTTTTCACCTTTTTCAAAGTTGAAATAAGTAACATTTGTAATATTTTGCTTTTTGAACTGTCTCATGGCCCACCATGCACTTGTATCTGGTTCTGAGCTGGACATGGGCAAAACAACTATATAACCACCTTTATCAACTTCACTAAGTTGAATAAGATCTTTTACTAGTGCAGGCGGTCTTTTTCCTCCTCCAATAATAAATAGAGCTCCTTTTGTTTCAATTTTAGTTGTGGTCTCTTTTTTCGATTCTTCTTTTAGGTTATCACACGAAGAAAAAACAATGGCCAAGACTATTAAGCCTGCTATTACTTTTTGCATAACAAATATTTTGAGAGTTTTAATACTTCGTCAAATATATAATAAACCAATGAGAACTAAAATCTATAACGGTTAAGAGTTAGGCAAAAAAAAATAAAAGGCCGCATCGCTGCGGCCTCTCCAATTAATTCTATGATGATTTTACACTTCATCAACCTTATTCATTCCCATAGCGCTCAACATAAAGCGGGGAAGCGGTTTTTCAGGATTACGTTTTTGTAAATTCAGGTACCATTTCCATTTTTTTACTAAAGGCACTTTGTGTGTTTCTACAAATTCAATCAAAGTACCTTCAGGAGCCTGTATGTAAGAGAAGCTTCCTGCTGCTTCGCCCATGTCAAAGCTTGGATTGTCTCTTTGTGAATCAACTGTAAATGGAAAACCTTTACTTTCACACTCTTTGCGCATGTCGTCCATTCCTTGTATATCGAAACATAAGTGAATAAATCCGGGATCTCCCCAGATACGGCCCTCAAAAATATCTTCAGGCTTGCGGGTTTTTACTTCGATGAGTTCAATCTCAGTTGGCCCAAACATAGGTGCAAAAGCGCCTTTTCTTTTACTGGTATGACGCAGTAATACTCTGCGAACTTCTTCGTGTCCACCTGGTAAGGCTTTAAAATCTTCAAAATGTGCGGTAGTATCTGATGCTATCTGATCGTATTCTAAAATACCTTTGTAAACTTTTAGAGACTCTTCAATATTTTTAACGCCAATCACAGCACCATAAACGCCACCATTGGTGTTTCTTTTCTTGAAGTAGCTGTTTACTTCAACTATTTCGAAGATATTTTCATAAGGATCTTTAACAAAAAAGTGTTTTTCTCCTGATGGGGTTGTGGATATTTTACCTAGTATTTCAACTTTATTTTTTTTGAATTCGTTGAATTTTGTCTCAATATGTCGGGTTTTGAGTTTGGCGTAGTTAATTCCCAGATCACCTAGGCGCAAAGATTTTTCTTTCATAGCAGGCGTTTTGCCTGTGTGCTGCCAAATTTCAAATCCGCCGCCACCTTCCATATTGATGGCCAGTGCTGCAATTCGTTTACGTGTTTCACCATCGGTGTGAGGTAACATGAGTTCTGCAACTGCCTCTTCTTCAAACACTTTGATATTCATGTTGAAGTTTTTGATATACCAGTTAAATGCTTCCTTGAAGTTTGGTACACCAACACCCATCTGTTGTATTCCTGAAATAATTTTACCCATGATACATTTTATTTTGGATTTGTTTTTCTTGCTATTTTATAGAAAAGCGGTGGTAAATATTTTTTGAAATAAACCATCAAAATCTCCTTCCCACCAATAAATACTTCTTTCTTGCCTTTTTCAATGGAACGACGCATTTTTTGAGCGCATTTTTCTGCGGGTATTCCATTTTCCTGTCCAGGATCCATTACACCTCGTGCTTTTCCTGATCCATCCAAAGAGCTTTTTGAAATGGGTGTGTTAACGCGTCCCGGACACATGATTGTAACGGTCATGCCATCATCCCAATGCTCTAATCTGAGTGACTCAAAGAATCCGTGTAATGCAAATTTTGATGCGGCATATGCTGTACGCAATGGAAATCCAAATTTACCGCTAATGCTGCTGGTCACTCCAATTTTAGGCGTTTTGGATTTTATTAAGAGGGGTAATAACTGCTTGGTGAGCGTGATAGCTCCAAAGTAATTAATCTCCATTATCTTGCGATCAACTTCAATGCTGGATTCATCAGCACGGGCTCGTTGACTAATTCCACTCACATGCACAAGACGGTCGATATGATCGTGTTTAGCTTTGATTTGATCGGTTAGATTTTGAATGGAAGCGGGCTCTAGTAAATTAAACTCAACTGCCATTGTCGTGGCGCCTTTTTCTTCGCAGGCTTTAGCCGTTTCTTCTAACTCTTCTTTTCCCAGAGCAGCTAATATCAAATGATAACCTTTCTCTGCATATTCCAGTGAAAGTGCCTTGCCAATACCGCTTGATGCTCCTGTTATTACAATTATTTTTTCCATAGATTCGTTTAAAGCAACCACAAAAGTAACAAAATTCCAGAAACCATAATTTCAAATTCCAGAATACAAATTACAGTAATTTAAATTCATAAAAACATGAAATGTCAGAAAATAAAAAATCTTTGATTTTTGTATTTTCTACAACCTGTAACCTTATTCTCCCTTAATCATTTCCATGAACTCTTGTTCAGTTACGATTCGAATGCCTAACTCTTCAGCTTTTTTTAGTTTAGATCCACCAGCATTTTCTCCAGCCAGCAAAAGATCTGTTTTTGCTGAAACAGATGATACAGCCTTCCCACCATGTGATTCAATAGCATCTTTGATTTCGTCGCGACTGAAGTTTTCTAATTTACCAGTAGCTACTATTTTAAGCCCATTCAGGGCACCGCCTGATTTTTTCTCCATTTGGGAGGTCAGTTGCAGACCATGTTCTCGTAACCGGTTAATTAATTTGATATTCTCTGCGTTACTGAAATATAAACGAATGCTTTGCGCTATTTTTTCTCCAATTTCATCAATGGCAACTAACTCTTCTTCTGAAGCTTTGGCCAGGTCTTCGATGGTTTGGAAGTTTTTAGCCAATGTTTTAGCTACGGTTTCACCTACAAATCGGATTCCTAATCCAAAAAGTACCCGCTGCATAGGGACTTCTTTTGATTTGTTGATGCTTTCAATAATGTTTTTGGCTGATTTTTCACCTAAGCGTTCTAATCGTGCTATTTGAGGAGCTTTAATTTCATACAGATCAGGAATGGTCTCAATCATACCCTGTTTGATAAATAGTTGTATTGTTTCTTCTCCTAATGAATCTATGTTCATAGCCTTGCGACTGATGAAATGTACAAATTTGCCCTTTCTCTGAGGCGGGCAGTGGTTTTCATTGGGGCAATAATGTGCGGCTTCACCTTCTTTGCGCACCAATGTCGTTCCGCATTCGGGACAAGTAGCAATAAATTCAATTGGGTTAGCATTTTCTGGTCTTTGCGATTCATCGACTGCTGTGATTTTAGGAATAATTTCACCGCCTTTTTCCACATAAACCATATCGCCCTCATGTAAACCTAAGTTATTGATGATATCCTGATTGTGTAATGAAGCTCTTTTTACAGTTGTTCCGGCTAGTAATACAGGCTCAAGATTGGCTACAGGTGTTACAGCTCCTGTTCTTCCAACCTTGAAGCTAACAGAATTTAGTTTTGTCAATGCCTGCTCTGCTTTGTATTTATATGAGATAGCCCAGCGTGGCGATTTGGCTGTGAATCCTAGTTCTTCTTGTAAATTTAGCTCATCAATTTTGATTACTATTCCATCTATCTCGTATGGTAAATTATGACGTTCTGATTCCCAATAGTGAATATACTCTAACACTTCTTCAATTTTGGATGCACGTTTCATGGTTTCAGGCACCCGAAATCCCCAGTGCAATGCTTTTTGCATATTGTCATAATGAGATGAGGCTGGTAAGTTATTTGCCATTAAATAGTAAAGGTAGCAATCCAGAGGGCGTTTGGCAACAGCAGCAGAGTGAATGAGTTTTAAGGATCCGGAGGCAGCATTACGGGGATTAGCAAAAGTTTTTTCGCCATTTTCAGCTCTGCGTTCGTTCATTTTCAGAAACCCATCTTTAGGCATATAAATGTCACCACGTATCTCAAAAAAATCCGGGTAGTCTCCTTTTGGAAGGCTTAAAGTGATACTACGGATTGTCTTCACATTTGAAGTTACATCATCACCTTGTGTGCCGTCTCCGCGCGTTACACCTTTGCTTAATTTCCCGTTTTCATACCGCAAACTGATTGAAACCCCGTCAAATTTCAACTCACAAACGTATGTGAAATCATCGCCTACAGCTTTGCGGATACGACCATCAAAGTCCCGTAGTTCTTGTTCGTTATATGTGTTTGCCAGTGAAAGCATCGGGTATTGGTGCACAACCTGCTCAAAACGCTGATCACGGTCATCTCCCACACGTTTGGTAGGGCTGTTTGGATCATCTAATTCAGGGTGTTTTGCTTCCAGCGCTTCCAGTTTCTTTAATAATTGATCGTAGTCATAATCCGTAATTTGGGGATCATTTTTTACATAATATAGGTGGTTGTGTGTATGCAGTTGTTCTCGAAGTTGCTTAATTTCTTCAGCTGGTGATAGGTTTGTCATTGTAAATATGTTTTTAGGCGAATTTAGCAGTTTTATGTGAATGAACCATCCGCATTTTCTGGACATTTCATAATGTGATTTAATTTCTTGTGTATTTTTCGTAATCCATACCTATACATATCTAAAATATTTTATATATTCTTAATTGGTTGTAATATAGGTTAATAGGGTTCTTTTAATAGTGATCTAGGTGCATAAAGTATATGTTTTTGGAATTATATTTGTTTAATGTTTTTATGTAAAAGTTAAACAAAAAGTATTGTATAAAGTTTTACTATAAAATCATCAACTATGGAAACTGTAAAGGAAAAAAGTAAAGAGATATTGCAACAGCAAATTAAAGATTTAAAAGAGCAGCTTGATTCTGCAAATAGTATGTTCGAAATGACTACTAATTACATGAATCAAATGCAGCAAGATTTGATGGAATCTGAATCAAATCTTAAAAAAGCCAATAAGCATTTGACTGATAGCATAAATTATGCACGTCATATTCAGAAAGCATTTATCACTGGTAATGAATCTCTACAACAAATTATTCCTCAGTCGTTTTTATTTTTCAGGCCAAAGGATATTTTGAGTGGAGACTTTTTATGGGTGCAGCAAGAAGGAGCTGATATTACTGTAGCAGTTGGTGATTGTACAGGCCATGGAGTTCCTGGTGCTATGCTTACAGTGTACATGATAAGTACATTAAATCAGATTTATAGTGAAGTAGGCAATGATCCGGCATTGATACTTAAAAAATTAGATGAACATGCAAGTGGGAGTTTAAATAATGACAAAACTGGCGTAGCAGATAGTGCAGAGATTGCTTTGATTAATTATAATATTGAAACCGGTAGATTAGTATTTGCTGGTGCTAATCGTCCTCTTATACGAGTTAGAAACGGAGAAGCCAAAAAAATAAAAGGTTCGAGGTATATTTTAGGTCGTCAAATTAGACGCAAAGAAGATATTGTAAATCAGGAGGTTGTTGTAGAGCCTGATGATATGGTATACCTTTTCTCAGATGGTTTTGTAGATCAGTTTGGTGGTCCTGAAAAACGTAAGTATTCTACTAAAAGATTAAAATCACTTTTAGAGAATGTTTCAAAATCATCACTTAATAATCAATTTAGAATGATATCAGCAGAGTATGATCAGTGGATGGGAGAAAACCAACAAACAGATGATACAATTATAATGGGATTAAGAATATAAAAATAAGTTAAACATAAAACATAATACTATGACAACAACAGAAGTAATAAATGAGAAGAAAATCCAAAGTTCATTTAATGAAGTTTTTTCAAAAGAATATGGTTCACTTTATGTGATAGAGGATAAAAAAATCATGATTTGCGAAGCAAAACGTGAGTATTTAACAATAGAAGAATTTCAGGAAATGTTCAATGCAACTGTGCCTTTTATTGATGAATTTAAAATTGAGAAATTTATTTTTGATAAGCAGAATATGCGTGTATTCCACCAACCATCAATGGAGTGGTATTATGTACATTGGAAAAAAGCAATGTATGAAAAAGGATTAAAAGTTCACCGTAAAATTCTTCCTCAAAATCAACCACAATTTAATATGGCTGTGGAAGCAGGCAAAAATCAAATACGCATGAAGCATCCTGATTTGGTTGTAGACAAGTTAGATATGCAATACCGAAATTCAGTTCAAGAAGCTATTGAAGATTAAGTTTTAATCGCTTATTAATAATAGTGTGTAATTATTTAAATTGAAAGAACAAAAGTAAGATCTTAAATGTTAATATATTGATATATATATACTAGTAAATAATAGTAAATGTAGTTTTAGTTAGTTAGTTTAAAAAGCTGTTTTGATGCCAATCAAAGCAGCTTTTTGTTTTTTGACATTTTAAATTCTTATTTTGCAAAGAATCATATTTACAGATTATGAAAATACAATTCATTTTTGCCTGGTACGATCTCTGGATTGGTGCCTTTTGGGATAAAAAGAAGCGTTGGCTTTATATTTTGCCTTTGCCAATGATAGGAATTATTTTGAAGTTTGAAAAGAAGACTGACGAGAATTAATAGTCAAAAGCTAAGTGCCAAGAGCAAAGAGCTAAGAGCTAGGAGTCAAGGGTCAGGGGTCAATAGCTAAAAACTATTCACTCATTCTTAATTACTCTTAATTTCTTAATGGTTCAAAAAAAGTTAAAAGCTAAGTGCTAAGTGCCAAGAGTCATGGGCAAACAGCTACAAACTATTCACTCATTCTTAATTACTCTTAATTTCTTAAAGGTTTAATAAAAGCTAAAAGCTAAGAGCAAAGTGCTAGGAGCCAAGGGTCAGGGGTCAATAGCTACAAACTATTCACTCATTCTTAAATGCTCTTAATTTCTTAATGGTTCAAAAAAAGTCAAAAGCAATCTACCGACCACTAATAGCAAAAGAGATATAAAAATCTAGATATCAGGATAAATAGAATGGTTTCGCAGTAGTGCAATTATCTCCCGGATAAGCTATATATTTAGCGCGAAAAAAACTAAATACTGCGTCATGAATGAAGAAAACCAATTTCACATTAGCTTTTTCAAACCTACAACTGAAAGGGCAAGAAGAAATCGAAATAAGGTCGTTGTCCTGGTTTCTATCTGGGCAATTGCCGTTTTTGGTTTCCATTTTTTATTGAAAGCCATTGAAAAACCTACACCTGAGCCTGTTTTACTAGAGTTTAATAAGGTTTGGGATAAAGTGAAAGCTGATGAAGCTTCCACAGCCGAAATGCAGGTTTTTGCTAAAAGTGTATTGCAGGTTACAGGTAAGGTTTTTATTCAACCTAACCACAGAGCTGCATTCAATAATGGTTTAACCTGGGCTACATTTAAATTAGCTGATTCAGCTCAAAAAGTGGCTATCAAAGAGGCACTTGTGGATTTTGAGAAAGTAGCCAAAAATGTTGAGATGCTGACGGATGATAAATACCAAAGCGCAAAAAGTAAATTAGCTGCATTGGCGGCGGTTCCATTGGGATTAAACTCAAATGAATTGATTGCTAAATTTTTGCCTTTGGAATTGAGGAGTAGCATGATGGATAGTTTTAGCGAAAAGCAAAAGGCTGTTGTGGCAGAAGCCATGCCTTTTTATACAATCCATAATCAGTCGGTATTGACGGATACGAAATTTCTTGGATTTCCTTTCCATTATTTCTATACCGCTGTATTCTTGCTCATTCTTTTCATTGGGATTTGCTGGTTCTACAGTTATTCAACTGACCGTATCAACAAAAAATTGGGTATTTACGAATAATTACTCCTCAAAATCGAAATTATGAAGAAATTTATTATACCACTTATCATATTATTGCTGCCAACATTAGCACAAGCTGCTGTTGGGGCAACACAACTTGAAGGAGGGTTCAAAGTGGGACCTTCAATTATCTTAATTGCTATTTTAGTTACGTTTGTCTTGGTTGGAATATTTTTCCGCGCTAAAGACACTACAGACTTTTATGCTGCCGGACGAAGTATTTCAAAAGTAGGTTCCGGTATGGCCATTGCATCTAACTGGATGAGTGCTGCTTCATTTTTAGGAATGGCTGCGCTTATGTATGGTTCTGGATATCATGGACTTGCTTATGTAGTGGGTTGGACCGGAGGTTATGTGCTTTTACTTGTGCTGATGGCCGGACAAATCCGTAAATACGGAAAATATACAGCTGCCGACTTTATTGGTGATCGCTATTATTCGCAATCGATGCGTGCAGTGGGCGCTATTATTGCCATTCTGATCTCCATCTCATATTGTGTGGGACAGTTTGTAGGTATTGGGCTTATGTTTAAATGGATTATGGGACTTGATTATCAATGGGCCGTTGTAATTGGTGGGTCTGTTGTATTGGCTTACACGTTAATATCAGGTATGTTAGGAGTAACTAAAAACATGCAGATTCAATATGTAATTATTATTATTTCATTCCTTATTCCACTATTTATTTTAATGTTCAAATTTGACTACTTCTGGGTATTACCGCAAATTGGTTATGGTTCAGTTGTAACAGACGTGGTTCAGGGGGTGCCAGTGAGCGATATTGCCGGTATGGTCAATTCCATGGGGCACGATTTTGCCATTGTGCCATCTCCTGAGTATGCTATGCCATGGGATCCATCAACTGGTAAAACATTCTTCCAGTGGATGGCTATTGCATTCTCACTAATGATTGGTACTGCAGGTTTACCTCACGTTTTACAACGTTTTTATATTGTACCAAAAGCCAGTGATGCTCGTTGGTCTGTGGTTTGGGGATTGTTCTTTATTTGTATTTTATATTGGAGTGCTCCTGTGTATTCAGCATTGGGTAAAATATTATCAGCTAATCCAGAGGTTGGAAAGCTTGCCAAAGATGCCATTGTAGTGTATACGGCTCAATTGGGTGATGTAAATCCTCTGATTGTGGGTCTGTTGGCTGCCGGAGGTGTTTCTGCAGCGTTTTCAACAGTTTCTGGACTATTGGTTGCCGGAGCATCTGCATTTAGCCACGATTTATATGTGAAAGTGATTAATCCAAAAGCTTCACCTAAATTACAGTTAACCATGGCACGTGCCGGAACTATTTTGATGGCTATCATCGTGATTCTAATTGCAATTCTTGAACTTGGATTAATTGGAGAGTTAGTTGCTGTGGCATTTTCATTGGCCGGATGTACTATTTTCCCATTATTCTTACTTGGAATTTGGTGGAGTGGATCAAATCGTCAGGGCGCCATTGCCGGACTTATTGTTGGAGGATTGGTTTCATTGATTGCCATCTTGTACTTTATTGCCGGTAAACAAGGCATTGAATTACCATTTGCTGAGTTTATAGGATATTACTTACAAGCATGGTATTTTGCTTGGATTGGTGCTCCATTATCAATTTTGACTAACATTATTGTGTCGAAAATGACTGCTAAAACACCATTAGAAATCCGCAAATTCTTAGTTGAACAAGTACATAGTTAATAGATTAACTACCTTATGATAAAATTAAACAGAAGAGCACTCATACTCGTTATGGGTGCTCTTGCACTTATTGCTTTTGGAATCGCTTCGGTTTACTACGGGATGGAAAATAAGAAAGTTGATCCGCGTGTAATAGAAGCTCGTCAGATTTATGATCGATTTGATATGTATGCATCAAATAGCGATTATAAGGGGGTATTTGCCATGCTTGACTCAGTCGAAAATATCTATAAGGCTATTCCACATTACCAAAACTCCTATGAATTGGGAGTGCTTGAAAATAACCGTGGAGCTGCATATCTTACCATGGCAATTCAGGATTCTGTTCAACCGTTTAGTTTTGATGGGGTTAATATACTTTCAAAGGATTCATTGCTTCATTTGAGCGAGCTGCATTTACAAAAAGCTATTGATATTTATGAGAATTGGAATGGCATTTATGCGGATAAAGACCAGGAGGCTATTAATTCTATAGTAAAACAGGATTTTTTTAATGGCTTAAATGAAAAAGATGCTGAAAAACGAAATGATTATTTTCTAAATAGGGTTGAGGAGATTGAGATGGCTAAGTTGGAAAACAAAAGGCGTTTATCGGTTGCTTTGACTAATTTAGGAATTGTCCAAAGGCATAAAGAGGATTATAAAAAGGCAATAGACCTTTATGGAAAAGCCTTAGAGCTTTGGAGTGAGAATTTGGCTGCAAAAAATAATCTCAATATTTTATTGGTCAAACCCATTGAAAAGCGTAATTTCATTCAGAAAATGTTTCCACAGGAAAAAGATGAAGAATAGATGCGAATAGCCTTATTATCAGATGTTCACGAAGATATAATTAATCTCCAACTAGCACTGGACAAAATAAGTCGTTTGCAGTGTGATGAGGTTATTTGTTTGGGAGATATTTCTGGTTATAGCGCTACACATCATGATTATTTGACTTCCCGTAATGCGCGGGAATGTCTAAAATTGTTAAGGGAGCATTGTCAATTAATAATTCCGGGTAATCACGATTTACATGCCGTTTATAGAACTCCAAAGTTCAGTGGATTTGAATATCCTTCCAAATGGTACGATATGGATTACTGGCAACGTACCGAATTATCAAAGGGGCAGGTTTGGCTATATGAGCATGATGAGCTTGATCCGCTATATACGAATGAGGATAACGACTTCCTATTTCATTTACAAGAGATGTCTATAAAGAAATATGGGGAGAGAAACATATTATTTTCACACTATTTATATCCTAACTTAACAGGTTCTGAGCAAGTGTTCTATCATAATCCAGCCGAATTTAATGGGCATCGCGGTTTTATGAATAGATTAGGCGCTCAAATTAGTTTTGCAGGTCACCGTCATTTTGGAGGCGTAATGATTAACTCTGGTAAATCTTTAGTAACCAAGGGCTTGGGTAAGGTAGTAGCTGTGAAAGATGGTGATATAATACATGTACCTGCCATAACCAGAGCTGCTTCAAATAGTGGTTTCATGATTTTTGATGATGAAATAATGACAGTGCAAGGTTATAAAATCTAATTTCCAGTGCTACATGATATTGTTCTTAAAGCAACGGAGGGAGTTGACTTTTGAGTCTTGAATTTTGAAAATTTGAATTGTGTCTTCTGTTTCTTGCAATTGATATTCTAACTTTCTTTTGCCTAATTGATAGTAATCTGATATCTTTAAATATGAAATAAATAAACTATGCCAGGTAAAGGTCTATATAAATTTTTTGTGAGTATTGTATTGCCATCTATACTCGCTATCTTGTTGTTTGTCATTACATTCTTTGTAGTTATTATACCGCAGTTTGAAAAGAATTTACTTAATGCTAAAAAAGAGACAATTAAGGAATTAACCCAATCTGCATGGAGTGTGTTGGACGAGCATAGGCAGGAGGTGGAAGATAGTCTGTTAACACTTGATGACGCCCAGCAAAAAGCTGCGCATCAGATTGAGAAAATGCGTTATGGTAAAAATCGAAAAGACTATTTCTGGATTATTGATATGCGTCCATTCATGGTGATGCATCCATACCGTACGGAGTTGATGGGGGATGATCTGTCAGAGTATAAAGATAATCATGGAAATAAGCTTTTTGTGGAGGCTGTTGAGGTTGTGAAAAATAAACAAGACGGCTTTGTAAACTATTATTGGCAATGGAAAGATGATACCACCCGTATTGTTCCCAAATTATCATATGTAAAAGGGTTTGAACCCTGGGGATGGATTATTGGTACCGGTATTTATCTGGAAGATGTACGCGCTGAAATAGCCCATCTGAAAAATCGATTATTGTTGATTTCTGTAGGTATTGTTTTCATTATCATATTGATTTGGTTTTATGTGATTAGGCAAAGTTTACGTATTGAGAATAGTAGAAGAGGGGCAGAGCAAAATCTGCGACTGTCGCGGCAGAAATATAAATCCCTGGTAGAGGCCAGTACAGATGGCACACTAATGATGGTTAATGACGAGATTATTTATCATAATCTGAAATTCAGAAAGCTTATTGAGAAATCTCAGGAGGATGGGTCAAATTTGGTTTTTGATGAATTATTTTCGCAGAAATGGGATAATATAAAGGCAAGTATAAAACAGCCTGATAAGTCACACAGTATTGAGTCTAAACTGATTGTTTCTCCTACATGTGCCAAAGATGTAGTCCTTACTACTTCAAAGGTAGATTACTCAGGATCAGAAGGATACATTGTGATTGTGAAAGATGTTTCTACCGATAGACAGATAAGTAAAGAGTCGCAGGAGCTGGCGCGTGAGTTACAATTGCCTATGCTCAATATGAGTAAACCCATTGCCGGAAATGTGCAGCCTCTTTATACTGTAACATATGAAACCTCTGTACACGAGGTGGCTAAACTGATGAAGAGATATGAGACATCTGCAGTGTTTGTAACTGCTGGTGGACAAATTGTAGGAATAATAACCGAAAAAAATATACCCAGTAGAATTGTAGCAGAAGGAAAGGAATTGACTACACCTGCTTCGGAAATAATGACTGCACCGGTACTTTCTATAGAAAATACTGCACCGCTGTATAAGGCTTTATTAATGAGTTGGAAGGATCAGGCTACGCATTTATTGGTGAAAAATGAAAATGATGAACCTATAGGTGTAGTGAGTAGAAGTGAGCTATTGGAATTTCAGCAAAATAGCTTAGGTTTTTTATCGAAAGAGATATATTCAGCTGAGACCATTGCAGAACTGGTTAAATTACACAAGCGTGTGCCGGTATTGGTAAAAGCGCTGCTAGATAGTGGAAGCAAATCGAGCAATATCACCTACGTAAATTCTTTTGTTGCCGATGCTATTCATCATCGGGTAATAGAATTAGCCATTGAGAAATTGGGTGAACCACCAGCAACGTTTTGTTTTATGGTAATGGGCAGTGAGGGACGCATGGAAGAGACTCTTTATACCGATCAGGATAATGCTATTGTGTACGAAGATAATGTGGCCGATGTCAGTTATTTTAATCAGCTTTCTAAGCAAATAACGGAAGATCTACACAAAATAGGTTATAACCGATGCAAAGGCGATATAATGGCCAGTAATGCTAAATGGTGCAAATCACTTTCGGAATGGAAGCAATATTTTACAGATTGGACCCAATCACCCGATCCGCAAAATGTGTTGGATAGTAGTATTTTCTTTGACTTCAGATGTGTGTATGGTAATATGCAGCTTTCTGAAATGTTGAGGTTTCATTTGAAAAAATTGACTCCAAAAAATGGCTTATTTTTTTATCATATGGCACAATCGCTGAACCGTTTTAAACCAGTGATCAATAGTGAAACGGTGGATCTTAAAAAAATACTTTTCCCACTGGTGGGGGCCATTCGGGTTTATAGCCTACACTATGGCTTTAGTACCACAAATACAATTACTCGATTGAAGCAACTCACCGAAAAACTCGAGCGTGTTGATGTCAAAGAGGTGCTCTATATATACGATTTTCTTACCCGGAAACGCCTCGAAATACAAACCAATGCTATTATGAATAATGAGCCACCCGATAATATGCTCGACATTACTACGTTAACCATTGCTGAACGTAAATTACTGGATCATGCATTTGCCAAAATCAATGAGCTCTTAACGGGGTTGAATATGGATTTTGCAAGATCGTAAGTAAAAGCAGCCACAATAAACCTTCTATATTTTGTAGACATGTAAGTTTTTTCATCGCAATTAATGGCTTCTAAGTTTTAGTAAATGATGAAAAATTTATGTGAAATTTAGTTAGAATTTACTAAGTAACTTTTAGTAACTTACTTTTAGTAACTTACCTTTTGTAATTTAACTTATTTGTTATACTTTTGAAGTATAAAATATTTTTACGATGGTTGCAATAAATAGAAATCCTTTTCCGGTTAGTGCTTATCAGGGAGCTGAATACTTTTGCGATAGGGAGGAAGAGTTGCAGTTTATTACCAATGCAGTTTTGAATGGTGAATCTGTGACTTTGATGGCTATTAGGCGAATGGGTAAAACAGGTTTAATTCATCACTTCAAAGCGAATAAACCGAATGGAGTTGAGGTAATTTATGTAGATATTTTAGACACAGAAAATATGTCTGATTTTCTGAATAAGTTATCATCTGCAATATTATCGCAGTTTAAGGAGAGTTCAGGCATTGGTACCAAAATTTGGAAATTCATTAAAACATTGCGTCCTACATTAACTTTTGATCCCTTAACCGGAAGTCCTCAGGCTTCTTTCTCTGCCGTACCTGACGATGTTTTCAGTAATATCGAATCTGTTTTACAGTTTCTTGAACAACAACAAGTTACAATAGTAATTGCCATAGATGAGTTTCAACAAATATTACAATATCAGGAGCAAAATGTAGATGCCTGGCTGCGCACAAAAGTGCAGACGCTTAAAAATATTCGTTTTATTTTTTCAGGTAGTCAACAGCATCTAATGACAGAGCTTTTTGCAAATCCTGCACGTCCGTTTTACCGAAGTACAGCATTTTTAAGGCTTCAGAAAATAAATAAGGATACTTATAGCAAATTCATACGTGCACAATTCTCGAAACATAATCGGAAAATATCTAAAAAAATTACAGATGAGATTTTAGATTGGACAGAAGCCCATACTTATTATGTACAGCAATTGTGTAACAGAATTTATGCTTCAGGGATAAAAGGAATTACAGAAAAAGAATGGAGGCAACAAGCTGCAAATTTGCTCAATGAACAAGAGATGTTATTTTTTTCTTTTAGAAATATGTTGGCAAAAAACCAATGGAATTTATTAAAAGCAATTTCTAAAGAAGGCATTGTATATCAGCCCACATCATCAGCTTTTATAAAGAAATATAATTTGAGTTCTTCTGCCAGTGTACTAAAAGCTATAAAAAGAATTGTTGAAATTGGACTTGTTTATAAAAATTTTGATACTGAAGGCAGAGAATATTATAGCATGTATGATGTGTTTTTTAAACGATGGAGTGAGTTGAAATAGTTTTTTGCGTAAAGCATTAATTCCCATTGACTTTTATCGTTAATATCTGACAAAAGAATTCGTGTTTTCCTAACTTTACTATTGAATCTAAAAATATTGCATTATGAAGAATATGATAATTAAATTACTTGCAATCATTGTGTTAAGCTTTTCTTTATTTAGTTGTAATGAACCTACGCAAGAACTAAAAGCAAAGAATGATCTGCAATATGATAAGGTGATTGTATCGTATAATGTGGCTGCTGAGGAATGGCCTGAAGAGTTGAGGAGTGAGGATTCCAGATGGCAAAACTGTATCCCTTTTTTATTGCCACAATCTGATATTGATTATAATGCATTTCTGGAAAAATACATCAGGGCTGCATTGAAGAAAGATGGAGTAATATATGATGAAACCATTGTTGATGAACCATATAAACCAATTACTGAGAAGTTATTATATCAACCAGGAGCGAAATGGCACTCTTACTTGTATGGGGTGGATAATGTGGATACAGTAAACCTGGAAGAGAATGTTAAATTGATTGATTTTGAGCGATATGTATCAGCAATTTTCTTTGAGGAGTGGTTTTTTAACGTTAAAAATCTTGAATTTGATAAGACTGTTTTGGGAGTGTCTCCAGTTTTTAGGTTTATACGAGATGATCAACTTATGAGAGGACGTTCCGGAATAGTTATGCCAGCGTTAAATATGGATGCATCAGCCTTGAAACAGTCTGATGAGCGTTTGGAGCGGGTTGGGAAATTGGTGTATGAATATAAAATGTATCCGGCATCTTGTGCTGGAGAACAAGAGGGCTTTGCAGAAGAGCGAGTGAACTTCTATGCGCCAATGCTTAACAGTCATGGATTTATGCGAATAATGGAAAAACTGATATTCAGCGCCATCAAAGGAGAACTAACTGTATATGATTTTTATGATAAAAGCAAGCAACTATCTAAAGATGAGGTGGCTGAGAGATGTAATTATCTTCCAGAGGAGGTTATGATGATCGATTATGATGGTAATGAGATTTTAAAAACAATAGAACCATATTTGGATGTGTATGAGATTGAATCGATGGTATTCGAAGAAGAGCTTTATATTGATTGGGAAACATTACGATTAACAAAGAAAGTTGTTAGTATAACTCCAGTACGAACATATTTCCATGAAAGCGGAGAGAGGCGGAAGAAGTTGATGGTGACTATAAAAATGCAGTAATTTTAACTTTAATACATAATAAAATATTTACATTCTAATTCCTATCAAAACTATATCATCTACTTGTTCCTGATCGCCTTTCCAATTTTCAATTGTGAGATTTAATGATCTTTTTTGCTGATCCATAGTCTCCGGCTGTAACTCAAGTAGTAGGTTTTTAAATGGCTTTGACATAAATTTCCTGTTTTTTGGTCCGCCGATTTGGTCGGCATAACCGTCTGAAAACATATATATTGTGTCGTTTTCCAACAGGTCTAGTTCGACATTCGTAAATTTATCTTTTTCCTGTATATGAATACCAATAGGCATTTTGTCGGCTTTTACTTCATAAAGCGTATGGGTTTCATTTGAAACAGTTTTAATACCTTCTGTTAATTCCGGTGCTGGTTTGTTTGTGTCTCTTATTAAGAAGAGAGGATTATAGGCCCCGGCATATTGCAGCTTCCTCGTTTTCTTGTCTATAACGCAAAATGCGATATCCATTCCGTCTTTGGCTTCCCCCTCTTTACCTGTTTGGCGTAGCGAGGTTTTTACTTTATCGCGAAGCTGAGTTAATATTCGACCAGCAGTAAGAACTCCTCCATTTTTTACGATTTCATTTAAGAAAGCCATGCCCAACATACTCATAAATGCTCCAGGCACACCATGCCCGGTACAGTCTGCCGCAGTAATGAGAGTAAGGTCGCCTTCCTGTTTCATCCAGTAGAAATCACCACTAACCACATCTCGTGGTTTGAAAAGCACAAAGTGATTAGGTAACCTGGAAAATAGTAGCTCGTCAGGTGGTAGCAATGCTCGCTGAATACGTTTAGCATATTTGATACTGGCGGTAATCTCATCGTGTTGTTTTTCAATCTGGTCTCTTTGGTGGCGAATCTCTGCTGTACGTTCTTTTACAACTCCTTCTAAATGCTCTTTATCTGCTTCTAACCTGCGAATATTTAACTTCACGATGATATAAATGAGGATTACCAGTAAAATGAAATAACCGATGTATGCAAATATGGTTCTGTACCATGGTGGTTCAATTTTAAAAGAATAGGTGGCTATACTGCTTTCTGTGCCGTATATATTGCGTGCTTTAACCTTAAAAGTGTATGTTCCTTCTCGTAGGTTGGTATATTCCTTTTTTGTTTCTGTGCTCCATTTGGACCATTCATTACTAGCTTCGTTAAAACCTTCTAGAAAGTAACTGAACTGATTTTCAGATTCCTCAATGTAGCTTGTGGCTGAGTAGTGGAAGGTAAGTCCATTGTGTTTATACTCCAATACAGGTACAATTTGCTTTTCGTTTACCAATCTATTGCCATGGTATAAAATGGAGTCTTCGCCAATGTACACCCTGCGTATCAGTGTGTTAAACGGGTCGTCATAACTCACTTTTGTTTTTGGATTGTATGTGAAAAGTCCTTCAGAAGTAGCAATCCATAAAACGCCTTCATCATCAGGATAAATAGTATTAATTACGCACTCCGGTAGTCGACTGAACGGTGTGCTTAAGTCAGTGAAAGTTTGGTCTGGGTTTTTACGGATATGTTTTACTTCGTTGTATCCTTTTTTATTGGAAATAAGCCATAAATTATTTTTTTCCTTTTCGAATCCATCAATATAAACAATGTTTGCTTGAATTACACTATCTAATGTGTTAGATTCAATAATTGAATCCATTTCTTGATTGTATTGGAATGTTTTGTATTTAGTTGAAAGAAATATGTTTTCATTCCATTTGAATGCATACAAACTTTCCGTTGTAGGAAGTCCTTTTTTATTATTATAAAAATTTATAAGAGTATCTTTTGCATTGAATTGTAATTTAATGAGTGCATTATTTCCCGTAGTTAACCAAATATTACCATTATCATCTTCAATTATATCATATATTCGCTGTGTTATTCCTTTTATTTTATGATGTTTTATTAGTTGATTATTATTCAGAGAATAAACATACAATCCATCACCTACGCCAACAAAAATCTTATCATGTGTTTTTGAGTATAATAGTTTGTATACCATATTGTCAGTTTCAAAAGTTTTTATGCTATTATTTTGAATGATTGTAATATTATAAGCACCTCCAATTAATAGTTTATCATTAATCATTAAGAAACTCCAATATTCACCTTCTGTATTTTCAATAAGTTTAATTTTAGGCTTTTGACCTTTTATTTCATATTTGTAAACACCATTTAATGATGCAAAATACATCTCGTTTTTATATGAAATAATGTCTAAGATTTCATTTTCTAAACCAGTATTTTTTTTGATTTTTCGAAAAGCAGAATTGAATTCAATTTTTGAAATTCCATTATTTAAAGCACACCATAATAATTGTCTGTTATCAGAGTTCTTCTCATGAAATGCTCCAAGTACTATTTCATCCTGAAGGCCACTTACTTTGTTATAAATTTCTTGAATTTTAAAACTTGAATCTATTTTAAGGATACCTCCATAAAGTGTATTTATTATATAACTGTTTTTATTTTTTAATCCTCCATATAGAATGTGGTCTTTTAAATAATTGTGTAATTCATTATAGTTGTCATTGACAGGTTGAATTGATTTACCTGTTACCGTGTTATAGATAAATAATCCATTGATACGAGTACCAATTAAAACCTTATTTTTTTGATAAGGAAGTATTAAAAAAATATCTTTTCCTTTATAAAATTCTCCACCATTAGAGGG
This sequence comes from Salinivirgaceae bacterium, assembly GCA_002869335.1. Taxonomy (GTDB): domain Bacteria; phylum Bacteroidota; class Bacteroidia; order Bacteroidales; family Salinivirgaceae; genus Salinivirga. The sequence goes on from PKTE01000072.1 coordinate 38,431, forward strand.
GATAAAGCTATTTCCTTTTAATTTCATTAACCCTTGAAAATATTCACCCATATAAAATTCATTACGAACTTTTAGTGAATAGAAGCCTCCTTTAGGAAGTTCAATTGATTTAAGTGTTCCTTTATGGTATTTAAAAATCTTTTTAAATGCACAAAATAAAATAGTACTATCTGTAACATAAATTTTCTCAATTATTGAAAAGTCCTGCTCGCTTGAATTTAGGGAATCTGAAAGTGAATAGTAATGCATCCTACCTTGATTATCCGGACTAATATAACCAAACTCATTTTCGGCACCCACATATACAATTCCATTAGAGTCAATTGCGAGTGATCGCACCATCGCTGCTTTATTTATTTTAATTAAGTTCCAGTTAGTTCCATCAAATTGGATAACTCCAAGATTATTAGCAAAATACAATAGTCCTGATTGATCTTGAACTGTGGCCCAGTTTTGACTGTAGGCATCATAATCTTTTATTGAGTAGTTTTTAATAAAAGGTTCTCCATAACGATTATATTGGGAGAATGAATAATGGAAGAACATCAGAAATGTAAATACTAATAAAATGAGTTTCTGCATCATAACTATTTCTTTTGTTTACTGATATATTCTTCTATAATTTCAAGTCTGCGCCTTAATTCTTTTATCTCAGCATCCTTATTCTCAATTTGCTGCTGCTGTTCTTTTACAGCTTCAGTAAGGATGGTGGTCATTTTGATGTAGTTGATAGATTTTACTCCTTCCTCGTTTTCTATAACAAGTTCAGGAAAGCTATCTTCGAGGTTCTGTGCAATAAAACCAATTTCTCGTTTTTCTGAAAAACCTTGCTCCGGAAATTCTTCATTTTTCCAATTATAATAAACTGCATCAATGTTTTTCAGCTTATCGATCACATTACCAATTTTTTGGATATTCTTTTTATATTTTTTGTCAGATAGTTGAGTAATATTGCCCTGAAATGTCACATTATTGCTATTGTATTTATAATAGAATACCTGGTAGTCAGAGCTGTTGTCTCTTCTAAAGTGCGTAATGTAATCAGTGGGTCCAACAAGTGTTGGTGTGCCATCTCCATCGTAAACAAAACCTCCACCATAAGTAGGGCTTTGCCCTGCGTAAAACATACCAGAACCTTGAGATATACCGGTTGCATAAATTCTAGCTACATCTAAATCGCTTCTTCTAACATGAAAGTCTTCCGCAGGCGTTTCAGTGCCAACACCTACTTTTAAACCCATAAATGCAAGAATTTCGGTACTGAAATCTCCATAAATTAGCGGATAATAATTGTTCCCTATTATCAATTTATTGGAACCTACAATATCTGCCTGATTTCCAATGATTATGTTATTGCTTCCAGTATTGTCGTTTCCAGCAGCAACTCCAATGAAAATATTATTACTTCCGGTATTGTGTTCACCCGAGTGCCCACCAATACATATATTAGCTAATCCTGTTTGATTGTCATAACCAGCATTGTGACCTAAAAATATGTTATAGCTACCACTATTTATTGAATAACCAGTAGTTTTATATCCGGCATTATTGCCAATGAATACATTACGACTACCTTTTGTTGCAGAATAACCAGCTTGATTCCCAATAAAAACATTATCATAACCGCCAGTAATTACCCTACCTGCTTCATAACCATAAACTGAGTTTTTTGTACCATAAATATATGGTGCAACATTATGACCTATTAAGTAGTTTTCCTTAGTTAAATCCACAAAATTTGTTGTAGCCTTTGACGTTCCTCTGCCACTTACTACAAAAGCACCTCTTTTGTGACGATCTCCATCTTTTGTATCAGTGGGAACAATTACCTGAACGGCATCTGGATATACAACAAATACATTATTGCCATCTTTGTCTTTCACAGCAAAAAGGGTGTCCCCGGTATTTGCATCAGCTCGAATAGATAGTTTTGCAGTTGGGGTTGTTGTCCCAATTCCAACCTTACGATTATTTGCATCAATACGCATAACATTCACATCACTGTCACTTTCCGTAAAATCGATGATGGCATCACTAAAAATAGTTAATTGTTGACCACCTTCCACATCATAGCCAATGCCATAAGTGTTTGTAGCATTGTCTCTTATGTAAAGGGTGTTGTCATTAATATCCAGATTACCACCTGCAATTTCAAGTCTGTTTGTTGGATTAGTAGTTCCAATTCCGACATTTCCTCCGTGCTGAACAAATAAGGCATTATTTCCCAAGCTCACATGTCCTTCCTCTAAGTAGATTCGGAGAGGTCGTAAATCATTCCAAATACCATCAGGATCACCTGCATTTGTTAGAAGCATATAAAAATTCAGGTTGTCGTTTCTGAATAAAGTACTATAACTGGCTTGCCTTATTCGGAAACCAGTTTTTTCGCGTGACGTTATTTCTCCATTTACATCGAATGTGTATGATGGTGTAATGCCTCCAACACCAACTTTCCCGTCCGTAGTCATACTCATTGCTAATGTTGAGAAGGAAGTCGTTCCATCTGGAGAAGCATAAAAATTGAGTGAATAATTTGATGATGAATTACGACTGCTTATCGACCAACCATAGCGATTGTTATTCTTCATTACAAAATCTGTTGGGTCATCAGTTAAACTTTCCAGAGTGAAAGTTCCTCTGTTAGTTAGCTCTTTAATATGTAATCCAGAAAACCCCGGGTATGAGGATCCACTTGTTTCAATTGTAAGTTGACTAGTTGGAGAATTTGTCCCGATTCCAACTCGCCCTAAACTGTCTATCCAAATCCCCTCATCATCGCCATCATTACTGAGCCAATTGTTATTAAGAACTAGGTTTTGTGTGGCGGTATGGAAACCTAAATCACCTCCCAATAATCTCCATCCACTTTCGTAAATGTAAATGCCAGTTATATTGTCAGTCTGGTAAATTAAAAGTCCTTCTGCAGGAGTGGAGATGGCATCTCTTTGGGTTTGAGTTAAACGTGGGATAAGTAATCCTTTATTTGAAGAATTTATGTCTAACATAGCAGACGAATGAGCTATATTGGCATCATCGTCAGTAATAATTACATTTTGGCCTTTTGTACTAAGATGTAAGGACAGTAGTACTATAAAACTTAATAGTACATAACTATAATATTTGTATTTCATAGGCCTAGAGATTAGTTTTAATAAACAATAGTTTCGAAATTAATGATAGATGACGGTTTAGATTTTAGTCATTTATCTATGAGCTTTTCATATGCAAAAGTGCTTTTAGGCACATACCAACTTTTAAATTTACGGAAATTGTAATTTAAATTCCAAATTTCAAATCACAGACTACAATATCCCAATTTAAATACTCAATTGATTAAAGTTTTTTATTTGATTTTTGATTGCACTATGTATTATTTTCTATTTATTTTTTTTATAAGTAATTCTATGTCCTCTATTTTTTTGTTTAGTTCCTGAATAGCTTCTTTTAAATCTTTGTTTTCCTTATCTTTTGCTTCAATTTGTTGTTGCTGCTCTTTGATGGCCTCAACCAGCAATGCAGTAACAGGTGCGTATTGCATAGAATATATTTCTCCTTCAGTAACCACCTCAGGAATTACTTCGTTTGCTTCCTGTGCAATAAATCCCATTCGCGTTCCTTTTTCACGACCATCTTTCCATTTATAATTGACACCTCTAAGGCTGAGTACTTTTTCAAGCGAGTTTTGAATGGTTTGAATTTCCGTTTTTAGTCTTTTATCAGAATCGTTATTCCAGGCAGATGAGCCACCAGCTGATCCGTTTGAATAGAACGTTCGGTTATTGGAATTATGAGAGCTATTCCCGTTTATTACTAATTTGTTATTGGCAAAGTCTCCCCACAATAGAGGTGTTGTTGTTGAGCTATTGTCAATATAAAGTCTATTTGAATTTGTTTCATTAAACCCAGCTTGATATCCAATAAAAACGCTGTTGGAACTTGTTGAATTATAACCAGATGCAGTCCCAGCAAAAGTATTGTAACTTCCTGTTGAGTTTTCCCCTGCCCGTGATCCATAAAAAGCATTAAAGGTTCCTGAAACATTATTGGCACCACATATATAACCGAAATATGAATTTAACATACCTGTTGAGTTTATCCCTGAACCATTCCCATAAAAAGAATTTGCACTACCATTACTGTTATAACCGGCATAATTGCCTACATAACAATTCGCTCCTCCATCTGAATTACTGTAGCCTGCTCCATTTCCTATTAATACATTGAGTTCTCCAGTAGTTGTCGTGTACCCGGCTGAGTCTCCAATTATTACATTATTATCACCGCTAGTAAGAGAATAACCAGCGTTAAACCCAACAATTGAATTTCTTGTACCTGTAACATTTGGAGCAGCTTCATATCCCATAATAGAATTTTCTTTTGTCATATCCATAAAATTGGTTTCTGAACCTTTTGATGTTCCCCTGCCACTCACCACAAATGCCCCTCTTTTGTGCCGTGTACCACCCTTTGTATCTGTAGGAACAATTACTTGCACTGCATCTGGGTAAACCACAAATACATTATTTCCGTCCTGATCTTTTACAGCAAAAAGGGTGTCGCCTGTGGCAGCATCAGCTTTAATAGATAATTTGGCAGTTGGTTCAGTTGTTCCTATTCCTACCTTACCCGTTTCAAATATGGCACTCACATCTCCTAGATCTCTTACTTTTACATGTAATCCAATTTCTTCAGATTCTGATGACCAACCAGTACCTCCTGGATTTGTTTCAATTTTAAGACCAGTTACTGTATGGTAGGCACTCATGCTCGATTCTGCTATATTTACGTTTAGTCCGATTAGATTTTCATTGGATGAATTTGCGTAAAGTTTATTTACATCTAATAGAGCCGATGGTGTTGTTGTACCTATCCCTGTATTGCCTTCGTGGTTGATATAAATTGTTTTTGCTAGTTCTACACGTCCCGATGACAGGTCAATTGTAAAGGGCCGGAAATCATTCCAACTTCCATCAGGATCTTCTAAATCAGTTATTAAAAAATAGAAATTATTTTTATCGTTTCTAAGTATAGCACTGTAAGTACTTTGTCTAAGTCGAAATGCATTATAAGATCTTGAGGTAATTTCTCCATTTACATCAAGCGAATAAAATGGATCAGTTAGTCCAATACCTATTTTTCCATCAGTAGCCATACTCATAGCCATTGTGGAATAAGTAGTTCCCTCAGGAGCCGCATAAAAGTTCAATGAATAATCGTTGGTTGAGTCACGACTGCTTATAGACCAACTGTATCGATTATTGTTTTTCATTACAAAATCCGTTGGGTCATTAGTTACACTTTCCAATGTAAGTGTACCTCGATCTGTTAATTCTTTAATATGTAAACCTGAAAAAACATTATAACCGGAACCACTAGTTTGAATTGTAAGTTGACTAGTTGGTGCATCTGTTCCGATTCCAACATATCCACTACTGTTTTTTATCATCATTCTTTGATGCCATGAACTACCTCCAAAATCGTTAGTCCATAGAGTTAAATCTCCTGTTAAAGGTCTAAAGTCTATGGCGCCAACAGCATCATTTCCTAAGCTGCCATACAGGGCTGCAACTTTACTGGAGTCTTTACTTTTGATATGAACTAACCCATGGGATTTGGACTCGAAAATAGCAATGTCATTATCTTCACTTACAACATGGAGCTTAGCTTCAGGTGATAGCGTATCAATTCCTACTTTTCCGTCATCTGTAATTATAATGCCTTCATCATCACCATCATTACTTAACCAATTATTGTTGAGCATTAGATTTTGAGTTGCGGTATGCGTTCCTAAATCACTGCCTAATAATTTCCATCCAGCTTGGTAGATATAAATGCCTGGTGTATTATTGGTTTGATAAATTAATAATCCTTCTGCAGGAGTTGTAATTCCATCTCGTTGGGTTTCAGTAAGCTTTGGAATGAGAAATCCTTTGTTGAGGGATTTTACATGTAGCATTGCAGAACTGTGAGCCGAAAATGAATCGTCGTCGGTTATTATTACGTTTTGAGCATTTAAACTAAGGTTTGAAAAAAGCAATGCCATAGCACTTAGTAGCACATAGCTAAAGATTTTTTTTATCATTGGATCAAAAGTTATATTAAACGTACCGTTGTTGGAAAATAAGCGACAAATGATTAAAGCTTAATACTTGTCAATTATCCCTGAGCTTTAACAAAAATATGTGCATTTACACATAACAATCTATAAATTTAAATAAATTGTGTGTTAAATCCCAAAAAATGGATAAGAAGAATAAAGTATCTAAAAGTCTCATTGTGAATAAATAATTAACTGTATCACATTTGATTGAATGAATCAGAACCAATAAGCAAATTCAGGCCGAGAATCTTAATCTTATAACTATTTACTATTAATTTTTATGTTTCAAATATTTTTCAATTGTTTCCATTCTTACAGTCAATTCCTGAATAGTTTTCTTTAATTCTTTGTTTTCTTTTGCTGTTATTTCAATCTCCATTTGCTGTTCCTGAATAGCTTTAGTTAATATTGGAACTATCGCACTTCTGTCAGTATAGTACTCATCAGTTTCTTTTTCATAAAAGGTAGAGCCTGGAATTAAATCCTTTATTTGTTTTCCGTTAAATCCAACAGTCTTGTTATTCAGTTCATTAGATGGGTGAAAATAAATAACATCGATTTTTTTCAATATTGAAACTGCATTTTCTTTGTAAGAGGCGACATTTGATTTGTTCGGTGTAGCTGATTTTGTTCCATATGATACAACTCCGCCACTTGAAGTTATATAGCCTACAGGGCTATTATCCCCATCTGCAAAACGAACCATATAATTTGTGCCTGAATTATTGTCTGTTCCTGTTTGTATGCTAAGACCATATCGATAATTTGAATTTCCATCATTTACAAAAATGCCGCAATAGTCAGCATAATTTGCAAAAACTCTAAAACGTCCGTTTATACTTAGGTAGTTTGAATTGAAATCACCATAAATTAGTGGTGATGAAGTTGAGCTGTTGTCAATATAGAGTTTGTTTGAGTTTGTTTCATTAAAACCAGCATCATGTCCAATAAATACAGAATATGAAGAGGTTGAGTTGTATCCAGAAGCATTACCAATGAATACATTGCCAATGCCAGAATTTTTGTACCCAGAACCTTTACCAATAAAAACACATTCACCTGCTGAAGTTCCTGAATAACATACGTCAGATCCTATGAATACATTACTGCTATTTGTATTATTTAAACCCGCCCTGGTTCCAATATAAGTATTATTTCGAGCAGTCGTGTTTCGATATCCTGCATAATTTCCTAGAAAGACATTCATCGCTCCTCTTGAATTGTAATATCCACTATTTTCACCAACAAATACATTGTAGTTTCCACTAAAAGGATCTGTAGTTAAGTTTGTTGACCCAAGATTTGAATACCCCGAAAATTTACCGATAAAAACATTTCCTATTCCATTTTCTGTTAGGTATCCAGATCTGTAACCAATAAAAGTATTATTCATTCCGGTTGTCATAGTGTAACCAGATTCATATCCCATTATTTGGTTGTAGTTACCTGTTGAAACAGATTGACCAGCATCATACCCTAAAAAATAGTTTTCCTTAGTCATATCCATAAAATTAGTTTGAGTAGCTTTTGATGTCCCCCGGCCACTCACCACAAATGCCCCTCTTTTGTGCCGTGTACCGCCCTTTGTATCTGTAGGAACAATTACTTGCACTGCATCTGGGTAAACCACAAATACATTGTTACCTTCCTTGTCTTTTACGGAGAATAGGGTATCTCCCGTGGATGCATCAGCTTGCACGGAGAGTTTTGCTGCAGGAGTTGTCGTTCCCACTCCAACATTTCCAGCAGAATTTAACACTAAAGGTAAACTACTGTATGAATATATTAGATTGTAACCACTTTGCGCGGACATAATAATTCTTGCGGCACCACTTGACTGCATGCGAATATTACCATCTACGGTTAATCTTTCGAGTATGTTTGTGGTACCTATTCCAATTCCTAAGCTATTTACAATAAATTTATAAGCAGAGCCATCCTGACTTCGTACTCCAAAATTACCACTGGCATCAACCCAAAATGATTTACTACCTACTGCGTATTCACGTAATCGCAAGTGCGTTCCTGCATCATCACCTTCTTGCTCAAAATACCAGGGTCTGTCAGTATTAAATTCAAGTAACCGATCACCATCATTGCCTCCTGATACGGAAATTCCTGCATTCCCTCCAACAACTGTTAATTTATAGTCAGGATTTGTTGTTCCAATTCCAACATTTCCGCCTGTTTCCTGCAGGGTTATTGGGCCAATATTATTGCCAATTGACATTCGATAATTCTCAGCGCTTGAACCATAATGTGTGATCCCGGCATAATCGCTACCTGAAGCATCTCCATCATACCCATTTATAAATAAAGTTACCGCATCTGCATCTGTAGTAGTGTTGCCAAAAACAAACTTCGACCAGCCTGTAGCATCGTACATTTTGAACACTGTTGCGTTATGTGCTCCATATATAGATCCATTTACTGTTAATGTTGATGTGGGATCGTTTGTCCCAATTCCTACAGTACCACCATCTGGTATCATAATGACTTTACTCTCGGAATTTACATTTTTAGGAACTACACCAAATGCATAATCCCATCCCTGGTCCTGAGATTGTATGAAAAAACCGGCTCCATCAAATGTTGGATGAAGTGAAAGCTGTGAGTTATCTCCTGAGCCTAATTGCCCGAAATACCATGGGTGTCGTATGGCTAATTCCAATACTCCAGGTTCTTCATTCCAGTTTCTCATTGAGTCTCCAATTATAGCATTACCTAAAACCTGAAGTTTTGCAGTAGGATTAACTACTCCAATTCCAACATATCCACCTCTTATAATTGTGAACTGCGTATTTCCTCCATTAATAATTCGAAAAGGTTGCCCTCCTAGGGTGGACCAACTATGTCTTAGTCCCCAAGAGCCAGCATCTTGTAAAGTATCATCCACGTAAAGTCTGACGTACGGTTGACGAGTTCCCCCCGAAATGCCAACTGCAATATCAGCGTAGCCACCTTCTGTTGTATCCATTACACTTAAATTGTGCACAGGATTATTTGTGCCTATTCCAACGTTTCCAATATCATTGATAAAAATCCCCTCATCATCACCATCATTGCTTAACCAGTTATTATTAAGTGCCAGGTTTTGGGTAGCCATGTGATACCCAAGGTCTCCACCCAATAATTTCCACCCACTTTGGTAAATGTAAATACCTGATGTATTATCGGTTTGGTAAATTATAAGACCTTCAGCAGGGGAGAGAATAGCATTGCGTTGTGCTTGGGTCAATCTTGGCATAAGGAATCCTTTGTTTAGGGATTGTACATCTAGCATTGCAGAAGTATGAGGAGTATTTGACTCATCATCAGTAATTATTACATTTTGAGCATTTGTACTAAGGTTTAATGAAAATAATGCTATACAACTTAGCAGCATATAGCTAACGTATTTATTTTTCATTGGCTCAGAAGTTATATTAGACCTACCGTTGTTTCGAAACTATTCAGAGAGAAATGTGAATATTGTACTAAGCTTTGCTTCCCAATATCATTTGCGTGAAGTACCTTTTCACATGCAATAATGAATAAATTTACGGCAATTGTTATAGAATTCCTAAAAAGAATTATTTAGTATATGTGCTTGTCTATTAAACTATTGAGCGGATTGTTTGCTGGCCGAGGGTTTCGAGAATAGAATTATTTTTTCTTAAATAATTTTCGCATTTTGCTTTTAATAATTAGCAAGAGTTCTTTGCCTAAAAAGAAAAGTGAGCCATAAAAAAGTACTTCCCCTGCTATGAAAACACCTAAAATAACTCCACCGATTTGTGCTGTAGTCAAATCGAGTTGGTTTCCAATTACAGCACCAATAGCGGGAGAACCAACAATAAGAATATAGCTAATAATTTGCACCACAAACATAGCCTTTTTGAATGGAGTATTTACCAGATCCTTAAGTGAGCGGGTTTTGGATTGTGATGTGTCAGCCTGGTCAGATGCTTTACTCATTGGATTTTTTGAATAAATAGATAAAGTTTTATTGCATCTAGGACAATTACATGGGCCTATTGTTTTATACTATCAATAAAAAAACGAGTACCAAACTTGCGTCTGATACTCGCTCTCTCATTCCTGTCTCTGTGATTCCACCAGGACTCGAACCTGGAACCTACAGCTTAGAAGGCTGTTGCTCTATCCAGTTGAGCTATGGAACCATCTATAATTTCGGAGGGCAAAAGTATAAAAACTTTTGAATAATTCCTTCCTTTTTTGTCATTTTTTTAATTTTTGAAGTTTGCCATAGTGCTTACAAAAATCTTTTAATCCACATGGCTTGCACTTCGGCGTACGAGCCAGACACACATAGCGTCCGTGTAGAATTAACCAATGATGTGCGCGTGGAATTAATTCCTCAGGTATATGTTTTACTAACTGTTTTTCGGTTTCTAAAGGTGTTTTCGCATTAAAGGTTAACCCAATACGTGCTGCCACACGAAATACATGCGTATCAACTGCCATTGCGGGCTTATTGTAGATAACCGAGGCAATTACATTGGCTGTTTTACGTCCTACACCTGGTAATTTCTGTAGTTCTGTAATATCTGCTGGCACTTCGCTGTTGAAATCAGCAACCAGCATTTTAGCCATTCCACTCAAATGCTTGGCTTTATTGTTAGGATACGAACAGGATTTAATATACTCAAAAATATTCTCTACACTTGCTTCAGCTAATTGTTCTGCGGTAGGATAAGTCGCAAAAAGTGGAGGTGTGATTTGATTCACTCTTTTGTCGGTGCACTGTGCTGATAAAATTACAGCCACTAAAAGCTCATACGGATCTCTATGGTGCAGTTCAGTCTCAGCCACAGGCATCGCTTCTAGAAAATAATCAATTACCTTTTGAAATCGTTGTTCTTTGCGCATTTGTCTATGTTTTTGGCAAAAATAATCATTTTGTTCCAAGTAACTCAGCCATAAACTTGAAATGCCGAAAGACAAGACAAATTAAAATTTATGTTTTTCGGGACGTTAACCCTAAAATGTTTTCTGTTCTTTTCCGAACATAAATTTATTACAATGGTTAAAATAATTGACTTTACGCAAATTTTAGCACATTTGTATTTCATTTTTGTTATCAAAAATATGATCCGTATGAAAGCTTTATTATCAATATTTTTTGTAACTATTTTATTGGCAGGATATGCACAAGATATTTTAATTGTTGATGCTGAGAATAAAAGACCAGTTGCTGATGTGCTTATTTTTAATGAGCCATATACACACTCTGTCCTGACAAATAGATCGGGAAAGGCATCGCTTAAAGAATTTTATTCAAAGGATAGAATAATTATACAGCATCCAGCTTATCGTAATGTGGTAACTAGTATAGAAAAGATTGCTGCAAACGACTACAAAATTATGTTCGAACCATCTAATTTGGAGTTGGGTGAGGTTACTGTTTCTGCCAATAAGTGGGAACAGGATATTGAGGAAGTTCCAAATCAAATTGCAATTATTCCTAAAAGAGATGTGGAGTTTGGTAATCCTCAAACTTCTGCTGATTTGTTAAGTAATAGCGGACTAGTGTATGTTCAAAAAAGCCAGTTAGGTGGAGGAAGCCCTATGATTAGAGGTTTTGCAGCAAATGCTGTTTTGCTTGTTGTGGATGGTGTCCGTATGAACAATGCTATTTTCAGAAGTGGAAATTTGCAAAATGTAATCAATATCGATCCTAACTTTGTAGAGGATTCTGAGGTTATTTTCGGTCCCGGTTCTATTATTTATGGTTCTGATGCCCTGGGTGGTGTAATGGATTTTCATACTTTGCGACCTGAGTTGTCAACTACAGATACGTTTAAAGTTTCAGGTTCTGCAATGATGCGTTATGCTACAGTAAATAATGAAAATACACTTCATTTGAATGTGAATGGCGGAAGCAATAAATGGGCGTTTCGAACAGCAGCCACATATAGCAAATTTGGCGATTTGCGCATGGGTAGTAATGGAGGAGAGGATAGCTATCAACGCAATTTTTATGTTGAACGAGTTAATGGAAAAGATTCCTTGTTTCGAAGTAATGATCCTTATTTGCAGGAGAAATCGGGTTATGAGCAAATGAACTTTATGCAGAAAGTACGCTTCCGTCCCGGTAAACATTTCGACATTACCTATGGTTTGCATGTGTCAACCACTTCAGATATTCCTCGTTACGATAGATTAATAGAATTTGACAACGATGATAATATTGATGATACTTTGAAGTACTCAGATTGGTATTATGGGCCTCAGGAATGGATCATGAATAACGTGCAAATGAAATATGCCAATGCAACTTCTATTTTCGATCAAGTTAAGTTGACTATGGCTCATCAGTTATTCAAGGAGAGTCGTCACAAACGTAAGTTCAATAGTACCTCAAAAGGGGAGCAATTCGAGAAGGTGAATGCTTACACTATTAATCTTGATGCAGAAAAACGTATAGATCGTCACGAACTCTTTTATGGTGCTGAGTATTTATTTAATGATGTGCAAAGTACTGCTTTCGATAAGAATATTTTGGATATGAGCACAGTGCCTGACCAGACACGCTATCCTGATGGTACAAATTATTATCAGACTATGGCTTTATATGCCAGTTACAAGCATGTTTTAGGTAGGGAGTTCTATGGAACGGCAGGGGTCAGGTATTCGCATGTATTACTTTCATCAAATATTGAAAATAATCTGCTCAATTTGCCTGAAACATCCTATTCCCTGAATACTGGAGCATTGACAGGTGCATTAGGATTGGTTAAAATGTTTCCGGCACAGCAATTTCGTATTGCCGCTAATGTAAGCAGTGGATTTCGTGCACCTAATTTAGACGATATTGCTAAGGTATTCGATTCTGAACCTGGTTCTGTAATTGTACCCAATAATGATTTGAATCCTGAGTATGCTTATAATGCTGATTTGACATTAACTAAAGAATTTGGTAATACCGCATTCATTAGGTTAACCGGATTTTATACCTTTTTAGATGATGCAATTGTGCGCAGATCCTTTACAATTGACGGTCAGGATAGTATTATGTATGATGGAGTATTGAGTAGTGTGAAAGCCAATGTAAATGCCGGAAATGCCGTGATTTATGGTATGTCTGCCGACGCACAGGTAGCTCTATCACGAATTTTGAAACTAAAAGGTACCATAACCTGGACTGATGGAGAAGATGATGAGGGTGAACCTCTTCGCCATGCATCGCCTTTATTTGGGACTACTCATCTTATTTTTGAGAAAAGAGACTTGAAAGCTGATCTTTTTTTACGATTTAACGGAGAGGTTTCATACGAGAATTTAGCTCCTTCTGAACAGGATAAACCGCATATGTATGCATCAGATAGTAATGGAAATCCTTATAGCCCAGGCTGGCAAACAGTTAATTTTAGGGTTAGTTATCAATTGAACGAGCATTTAATATTAAATGCAAGTGTTGAAAATATTTTCGATCAAATGTACAGATCTTATAGTAGCGGTATTGTGGCTCCGGGAAGAAATATTGTACTTTCAGGAAGGTATATGTTTTAAAGTTCCAAGTTTCAGTTTAATTTCAAACCTGAAACAAAAATTCGTATATTTATACTATTAAACCAAAAACTAACACGTTATGCCTTATTTTAAAGTAACAACAAATGTAGCCATTCAAGAGCCCAGAATGAGTAAGTTTTTAGAGGATATGCATCAGTTTGTGGTAGAGGAGCTTGGGAAACCAGAAAAGTATGTAATGACGGCTGTAGATGATCAAGTGGCTATGCGATTTGGAGGCAGTGATGCTCCATTGGCATTTGTTGAGTTTAAAAGTATCGGGTTATCAGATACTAAAAAGCTCTCGACAGCTATTTGTGATCTTTTACGCTTAAAGCTAAATATTCCTGTTGATCGCACTTACATTGAATTTGTAGATGAACCACGTGATAAATTTGGATATAACCGTACTACTTTTGAATAGAAGTTAAGCGGCAGGGTCAGGAAAATGACATTGATTAAATTGTGGTATATCAGGCACTATTGCTTCAATTGGAGTGTTTAAGTAATTATCCAGTACAAGTCGTAGTAATTCATTACGACTAAACATGGCTCCAGTTTTCAGATTTTTTAGTATTACAATTGTTAGTTTTTCGTCTGGCACTCTAATTAACAGACTTTTAAATCCTTGCCACCAACCGGCATGGTATAGTACTTTTTGACCATTATAAGAAAAAATGCGCCATCCGTAACCATAATTATGCTTGAAGTGGGCTGGTTTACCCATAGGTTCAAAAGCAAGAGCCAGGGTATCAGTATTTAAAATTTTACCCGAATAAAGTCCCTGATCCCATTTAAACATGTCTTCTGCAGTGGAGTATATTCCTTTATCTCCATATGTCCCGTTTAAATAAGCTTCTGTTACAATTTTCCAATGGTATTTATATCCTTCAGCAATATTGGGCACTGTATCATTTTTACCAGCTACATATACAAACGTATCATCCATTCCAAGTGGCTCGAATATATTTTTATGCATATATTCGGGATAAGACATTCCACTAACTTTTTCAATAATGGATGCTAAAAGCATATATCCTGAATTGCTATAGTCAAATCTTCTACCAGGCGGATAATAGGGAATAGGTTTATATTCTTTCCACAATCTTATTATATCATTGTTAGTGTATGTTGTGCTTTTATCCTCAACTATCCGGTCAATGAAATAAATATAGTTTGATAGACCACTTCTGTGAACCAGCAATTGGTGGATAGTAAATCCCTGATACGGTAAATCAGGGAAAAACTTGGATATAGAATCTTTTAAATTAAGTTTACCCTGTGCGTAGAGCTGTAAAATTGCAACTGCTGTAAATTGCTTACTTACAGAGCCTATCTGGAATTTTGTATGTTTATTTATACTGTCTTTTTCTTTATAGTTTGCCCAGCCTTTATAACCTTCATAAATTAATTTATTATCCCAACCAACTAAGATAGTCCCGTTGAATCCAAACCTACTTTTATTATTTAATGAATTGTCAAGATCATTGCGAAGATTTACATACCATGATGTGTCTTCAGGGTGAGAAAACTTTGTTTCAATGGGGCTGTTATTTCTTTTTTCCCAATCACTTGTGAAAACGATGTATAACAATATAGTGGTGAAAACCACTAGAAGTATTTCAGGTATTTTATAATTGCGACTGTGACTCATTTGCGTTTTTACTTTGTAATAGTCTAACAACCTTATTAAAATATGGTTGCACCTTATGATAAATCAATGCAAAAGTAAATATTTTTCCGAAATCGCAATTTGCAGTTAGTAAATAATCTGTTGGTTTAGAAACTTGATCAAATATTGGGTAATAAAAAATGAGATTACTCCTTGCCAGGCAATCTCATTTTTTGGAAATTTATAATTATTTATACTTTGTCAAGTACACTTTCCAAACTGTCGAATCTATGGTGATAATCTTCCAATGCAAATTCAATTACTTTAAATGCTTCTTCTGCACCGTAAGTGTGTGTTATTTCAGAAACACGATCATTATTTCCAGGTATATCTTTATAAGTTAAGAAGTAGTGTTTTAATCTTTCTAATACTGCTGAAGGTACATCATCAATGTTTTTGTAGTGACCATAGCCAGCATCATTTTTTAGCACAGCAATAATTTTATCATCTGCCATATTACCATCAATCATTCTGAAGCCACCAATGGGAATTACATGTGCTAAAATATCACCATGTGAAATTGTACGCTCTGTTAAAACGCAAACGTCAAGTGGGTCGGCATCACCTTTGATTTGCTTTCGCTCGGTCATTTTTGAACAGTATTTACCAACTTTTTCGCCACAATAGCTTTGTGGGAAGAAACCATACAATGCTGGAATTACGTTGCTGTATTTTTGTGGGCGGTCAATTCGAAGATAACCACTGCTTTTATCAGCTTCATATTTAACAGTATCTGTAGGTACCATTTCAATATACGCAGTCATTAAATGTGGTGCATCCGGACCCGGGTCTATTCCGTGCCAGGGATGTGATTTATAGCGAAGACCCATTAATTTTCCAATGGGATCCATAATTTTATTTCTCATCTCTTTTATATTTTAGGATTATAATTTCTACTAAGTGATAACCAACAAGCTAAGTTACAATTTGTTTGGCATAAATTGGAGGATTTTGCTAAATCAACTGAAAATGGCCTTGAAATAATAGAATACCATTACTGATGAAACAATAAGTTTCAGACCGGTTCCTAATAAAAATCCAATAAATGAGCCTAAACCACTTTTTAATGCTTTGTTGAAATCATCGTTATTAATCATTTCTCCAATTACTGCGCCGGCAAATGGCCCAATAATTATACCTAAAGGTGGAAAGAATATTAATCCGGCTATCAGACCTATCGTGCTACCTATGACTCCTGCTTTTGTGCCTCCAAATTTTTTAGTTCCCCATATGGGAATAATAAAATCCAATGCTGTAACTGCAGCTGCTAAAACAAACATTAAAATCAAAAATTCACCTGAAAAATCAACTGTTTCAGTTGCTTCCAGTACAAGTAGTCCCACAAAAGAGATTGGAGGGCCAGGAATAATGGGCAAAATACAGCCTATTAATCCAATTAGCAATAGTAC
>PKTE01000146.1 GCA_002869335.1 Salinivirgaceae bacterium
ATGTCAACTTGTGATAATCCTGAATCACGCATGAATACTATTGTTGCAGTATTGCATCACAAAATGGATTATTTTTTCTGGACGGGCTTTTATTTTCTTAACTATGGAAAATTACAGTTTAAAATGTATCAGGGACCTGTAGCTTGTATGCAGTTGGCAAAAGATACCGGCGTATGTTGGGAAGGAATCAATACAAAAGCTCCTGTTTTGGTGAAAAATGTGGAGGAGTTTCCTGGCCATATTGCTTGCGATGGTCGTTCAAAAAGTGAAGTTGTGTTGCCATTATTTAATCCGCAAAATGAATTACTTGGTGTGCTGGATGTGGATAGCGATAAGCTCAATAGCTTTGATGAAATAGATGTGGAGAATCTTCAAAAAATTCTGAAACTAATTTGGATTTAAGTTTTAACCATTAAGAAGTTAAGATTCATTAAGAGTGTTTTTTGTACTTCTTAACTAACCTTAATGTCTTAATGGTTTTTTTAGAATATTTTAAACAAAAACAATGCATATAAGAAGAATCTGAGAATTCTGCTAATCCCGTAAATAACAAGCTTTGGTAAGGGATATTTTACTAGTCCCGATATCATACAAACGGCACTGTAAGGCAAGGGTAAAAGCGCAGCAACAATTATTAAAAGACCGCCCCATTGTTTGAGTTTTTTCACAAATCCACCATACTTATTGATAAGCCAATTTTCAACTCGTTTTTTCCGGCCAAAATAGTGTCCTATTAAATATGAAAGGATTCCGGCAATATATGAAACTATACCAAGCAGAGCCAAGTAAAGATAAGGGTGTCCAAATTTTGATGCCCATACTATAAAAAAGTCAGGAGGAATTAATCCTAAAAAGGTCTCGGAAAGAGAATAAACGACCCAAACGCCTAGATGGGGTAGCTCGTGCAGCCAACTTACAATATCATCTCTAAAGTCATGAAAAATAAAGTGCTCTAATAAAAAGATGGCACCAATGATTGCTCCGGCAATTATGACAACACGTAGAAAGTTTCGCAAGAAAAAGCGATAAAATCCGCTGCTGCGAAAAAAACGGTGATAAAGGTTAAACCGTTGCCAATTTGATAATCTCTGACGTTCTCTCAATGTGTGTTGGATAATTGTTTATAAACAAAAGCCAAGGCTTCTAAAAACGAATAGCAAATTTAATGCACTTTTTAATACAATGAATGATAAACTAAGAAATTAACTTTCAGTTTACGCTAAACTCCGAATCTACTAAATACTTATATCAATTCCATGATAATGCTTAAATTTGGCTAAACGTTAACATTTCTATCAAAATATGGATTACCTGTTTGCTGTAATATTGTCAATTATTGTGTTATTATCCTTGGCTGCTGCTATTTATGGTTTTTCTCAAAAGAGAAGAACGGATAAGTTACTGGCTGACTTAAAGCTTGAAATAAATACTCTTCAAATCAGGAATGAGAATCTTTTGACAGAAAAACAGGATATTAATCAGAAATATGAGGCGCTTCAGAATGAACATGTGGATACTATTGCTGAGTTGGCAGCGCAAAACGAAACGCTTAAGTATTTGCAAAAGGAAATTGCTTCAAAAAATGAAGATTTACTCAACGTGCAAAAGCAATTAAGGGATGAGTTTAAGAATTTAAGCAATGAAATTTTGAAGCAAAGCACAGAATCATTGACTGATTCGAATCAAAAATCGATGAATGCCATGATTCAACCATTAAAAGAAAAGATTGATCAATACAGTCAACTTATCAATCGTTTTAGAGAGTCAGATGTGAAAGAACGGAGTGTGTTGTCCACAGAGATTAAGCAGTTACATCAATTAAACGAGCAATTAAGCAAAGATGCCCAAAATCTTGCCGGAGCATTAAAAGCCGACACTAAAATGCAGGGTAATTGGGGAGAGGTGATTTTAGATCGTGTGTTGGAAAAGTCTGGTCTTGAGGTGAATATAACATACAAAAAGCAATTTTCTACGCAAAGTGGTGAGCACCGTATTCAGCCGGATGTGGTTGTATTTTTGCCAGAAGGCAGGCATTTGATTATTGATTCTAAAGTATCACTTAAAGCGTTCGAGAAATATGTGAACAGCGAGAGCGCCAAAGAGCAGGAAGAAGCGCTATCATCTCATATTAATTCAATAAAAACGCATATAAAAACACTTGCTGCGAAAAGGTATGACGAGGGCGAAGGGATGAATACTCCGGATTTTATATTTTTATTCATGCCAATGGAGAATGCACTTTCATTAGCGATTCAAAATGATGATGCTGTGCAAAATTTAGCGTGGGAGCACCATATTGTTTTGGTCACTCCTTCTACACTGATGGCCACATTAATGACCGTTGCTAATCTATGGAAAATTGACAAACAATATCGTTTTGCAGAAACCATTGCAGAGGAGACAGGGAAGTTGTACGATAAATTTGTGAACTTTCTTGAAAGCGTCAATGATGTTGGAAGCAAATTAGAGGGAGCCCGTAAAAGTCATGAGCAAATGGTCAAGCAGCTTTCAGAAGGAAAAGGTAATCTCGTAAGTCGAGCAGAAAAGATAAAAGACATGGGTATTGCACATAAAAAATCCTTACCTTCAAATTTTAAAAAGTTAACAGACAACGATTAACACAATTGATATGAGGAACATTATATTATTAATTCTATTGTTTGGCTGGTTCAGTGCCAGCGCACAAATTTCTCCATATTTGGAGCGCATGATTAAAGAAAATCCGGATAAGAAAATCCCGGTTATAATTATTCTTCAAGATCAATGGAAGGCCGACTCTGCATTGAATGCTGTGAAGAAAGCTCATTTAGGAGCTTCAGAACGAATACGTACAACAGTTAAATCTGTACGAGCCTATACCACAAAAAGTCAGAAAGGGATTCTGGCTGATTTACAAAACATGAAAAATCAATACGATTTTGAATATATAAAACCATTTTGGGCTGCAAATATTATTGCCTTAAAAACTACACCAGAAGCAATTTATGCTCTTGCGGCCCATAAAGATTTAATGGAGATTGTATATGATGAACCTGGTTTTGCAATCTATCCCGATGAAAAAGTTAATGTTCCCGGAGCTAAACCCGATGAGGCTGAACAAGGGTTGGTAGTTATCAAGGCGCCATTTCTTTGGTCGTTGGGATATACGGGAAGAGGGCGAATTGCTATGGGAATTGACACAGGGATTTTCCCCGACCACCCTGCATTTGAAAATCGATTTTTAGGAAACTACCTGCCTCTGAGCCAGTGCTGGTTTGGTTTTAATAATACCTGGCCATTCGACATTTCTGATCATGGAACGCATACAATGGGGACAACTATTGGATTTAAATCCAGGTTTAACGATACTATCGGAGTGGCATATAATGCATATTTTATTGCTGCAGATCCTATTGTGAGTAACTTAAGTGAAGTTAGACCTCGCTCAGAATTAATGGAGTCTTTTCAATGGGCCCTTAACCCAGATGGAGATGAAAACACTGTAAGTGATGTGTCTGATGCTATAAATAATTCTTGGGGATTGTCGAATAGTGGTAATGATGAAAATTGTGAGATGGCATCCACATTGGTTTTAAATACTGGGGAAGCAGCCGGAATTGCGGTTATTTTTTCTGCTGGTAATGATGGTCCTTCAGGAGGAACAGTTGGCGAGCCTGCACATATTGCTAGATCAACTACAAATGTATTTAGTGTTGGGGCAATAAATGGAAGTACCTTAGCAATTGCTGGTTTTTCGAGTCGTGGACCTACAAATTGTTATGATGGCCCAGATACGGCATTACATATTAAGCCAGAAGTAGTAGCACCTGGGGAAGGTGTGTTTTCTTCTACACCTCCTGATAATTATGGTTCAATGAGTGGAACATCTATGGCTGCTCCTCACGTAACAGGTTCTGTAGTACTATTAAAAGAGGCTTTCCCCGAAGTTCCCGGCGATGAGATATTAATGGCTTTATATAACACGGCTACAGATTTGGGCGATCCGGGAGAGGATAATATTTTTGGTAATGGGCTAATTAATCTAGAGGCAGCCTATAATTATCTGGCGGCAACACACACTCCTGTACCACCAGTAACAGACTATTTGGATCCGTATGTGATGGTGGCAAAAAGGCAATTTGCGGGGCCATTGTCTTCGTATGAAATTCCTGTTGAAGTGTACAATGTAGATTCTGCAGAGTTTAATATTACCGACTTGTCTCTAACATACAATGGGGCTTTATTAACATACGATTCCATAATGGTAGATTCTGTATTTAAAAAATCAATTATTTTAACGATCAATCCAGCCAATTTGAATGATGGTTTAAATGTGCATAAAATTTACGGCACAATTGAAACAGATGCCTTAAACGACGATACAATTAATAATAGTTTTTGGTTTGAGATTTATCATCCTGCTGTAAGGTTAATGCCTTATAGTGAGACATTTGAAACAGGTGAGTATGATTTTATAAATACAACAGCTTTTGCTGAAAACCCGGATAAATTTATCACCTGGAAAGTGGACACCATTGATGGATTTGCCAATAATGCCAAAGCGGCCAAAATGTTATTTGTAAAATATAAGCAAATGGATGGTGAGAGTGATATTTTGCACTTTCCTCCGGTTGATATTTCATCAGCTGATGGACCAAACTTTTCATTCAAATATTGTTATGCTAAACGAGCATTTAGCATATATAAAGATACATTGATGGTGTTGGCAAAATATGGTGAAAACTATCAGGAACAAGATACTTTATATTTAAATTACGGTCAGGATATGGCCACTATGGATTATAATTATAACACTTTTAACTTTGTGCCAACTGCTCATTATCAATGGAAAGACACAACTATCTCTATTGCTCATTTGCAAAGTCACGGCCAAATTAAACTAGAGTTTGTGGCTATTAACGATAATGGAAATAACTTATACGTGGATAATATAGCTATTCATGAGGGAGAAAACCCACTTGGCGGGGTGCAAATTGCTGAGCACAAGGCGAGTGTTCACATATATCCAAATCCGGCCAGGTCTTATGTTTTTGTGAAGGCCGAAGGACAACGGGGAGTTGTATCGCTTGTTAATCTGAATGGTCAGGTTATTTCAACTCATCAAATAGATCAAACAAATGAAGTGCTGTCTATTTCATTGGAAAATGTTCCTAAAGGGGTTTATTTTGTTAGATTTGCCGGCCAAAGATCGAGTACGACAAAGAAATTAATTAAATATTGATAAGTAAAGGATTTAAAATAATTGCTGCCTTAGCAGTAATAACTCTTTTTGTAGCATGTGGGCAATATTACCAGCGGATTAGCGAGCGTAATTTTGCTCACATTTATAATCCTATGCTTACTGATATTCATCCGGTAAGCAAGCTGCTTCGGGTAGCTCCGGATTCGTCTGTGCTTTACTTGAGGATTCCGGTGAATGATATAACCTTTCCAGAATTTAGAAGAAGAGATGATCAGGTTGCAGGCGTTAAGATTGAATATTTTTTAGTAGATAGTGTGGGCGCAGAAATGTGGCGCGATAGTAGCGCATTAACGTTTCTGAAACCTCAAAAACCAGCCACTACTTATATGCAATTTGTACTGGGGATAAATCATCATGTAGATAGCGCTCGGTTTTTGGAATATCAACTTACGGATGTGCTTAGTGGAGCGCAAACTAATGAAGTATTAAGAATCTTGCCTGATTCAAAAAGTAATATTCAACGATACGCATCCTATTTTAACGATGAAAATTATCCGTTAATTCGACATTTTGCCGGAATAAATGATTCTGTGCGGGTGCTTTATACAGGAGATGCTGATAGTTTGTGGCTTTTTCATTTAACAAATAATACAAAAGACGCTGTTCCTTTTGATCATTTTGAAAAACATGCACTATCCGATTTTATTCATTTTGATAGGCCGGGATCATTTGTGTTAAATAGTGATAGCACTTTTGATGGTGGATTAAGATATTTTGTGGGCGAAAAGGAGTTCCCGATGATCAAGCATGCAGAGCAAATGCTTTATCCAATTCGTTTGTTAGTTAATGCAGAAGAGTGGCAAGAGCTCAATCAGTTCTCACCCAAAAGAGCAGTGGATACATTTTGGCTGGTTGCTGCACCTAATACAGAAGCGGCAAGGCAATTGATTCAGGTTTTTTACAATAGAGTTCAATTGGCCAATATAAAATTTAGCAATCACCGTGAAGGCTGGAAAACAGACATGGGTAAAACTATGGTTATTAATGGTTTGCCCGATGAGGTCGAGATAACGGATACAGGACAATGCTGGTATTATTTTATAGAGAAAAATGAAAAATTACAAATACCGTTTTTATATAATCCAGCACAAGATGATTATCTGATACGAAGAAATGACACATTACTAAATAAGTTTATGCTTTTCCATATTAATGGGTGGCGAAGAGGAAAGTACTAATAGTAAACGATAATGTAAAAATATTGAGGGGCCTCAAAATAAAAGGAGATTTGAATTGAAACAATACATTAGTAAGACCGAGAAGCTGAGAACTTGTTCGAAGATCACTCGGTCGCACTTATGTATTGTAAAAATGAAAAACACTTTTATTTTAAGCCTTGAATTTTTTGCTTCGTTTTTGTTTCAAGACAAAAATGAAGAGCCTAGCCGGCTAAAGGCGAAAGGTAATTTGAAAAATAGATTAGCAGAGTTTTGACTACAGATTTTGAAACAATAAAAGCAAATAATTAATATATGTAACATCTAAATCAATACTTTTATATCTTATGAGAATGGTTATTTTAATAATTTCAATTAATAGGGAATTCCAGAAATTGGAGGTTCCCTTTGATAATCTAAATTAAATAAAGACAAATGAAACAAGATACAGATTTTATTTTCGGACTCCGTGCTGTAGAAGAAGCCTTAAAAAGCGGTCAGCATTGCGATAAGGTGTTAATCAGAAAGGGAATGGGAGGTGATACACTTGATTTAATAAAAGAAATGATGCGTGATCATCGTATCCCATTACAACAAGTCCCTGATGCAAAGCTCAATAGAATAACGCGCAAGAATCACCAGGGAATCATCGCGCTAATGTCGCCAATTCCTTTTCAGCAAGTGGAAAGCGTTATTATGGACGTGTTTGAAAGAGGCGAGGAGCCTTTTTTCATTATGCTCGATGAGGTTACAGATGTACGCAACTTTGGTGCTATTGTGCGTACAGCAGAATGCGCTGGAGCTCATGGTATTATTATTCCTCAGAAGGGTTCTGCACGTATTGGTGGCGATGCAGTTAAAACATCAGCTGGAGCATTATATAATTTACCGGTATGCCGCACAGCCAATTTGAAAAAAACAGCTTTGTATTTAAAAGATAGTGGTTTAAAAACTGTAGCAGCTACGGAAAAAACAGATAATCTGTATTTTGAAAATGACCTTTCTGGTCCGGTTCTTTTGATAATGGGTGCCGAAGATACGGGTATAAGTAATTCATTATTAGAAATTGTAGATGTGAAAGCGGCATTACCTGTTAATGGAAAAATTGCATCATTAAATGTGTCTAACGCCGCTTCGGTTTTGATTTATGATATTGTTAGACAGCGTATGCAAAAGTGAAATATGGTTTGCTGAAAATAGGATTTATTGTACTCTTTTTGGCTGTTGTAAATGTGCTTCATGCTCAATTTTACAATGGCCACCAAATGACTTTTGGTAAAAACAGGGTACAATATCGCAACTATCTATGGCAGCACTATATTTTTGATCGATATAAAGTCTATTTCAGTGTGGGAGGAGATTATACAGCCCGTTATGTGGGTTTAAATGCTTCTAAAATACTCACTGAAATGGAATATCGTTTAGATTACCAGCTCGATGGCGAAATAAACTTTATTGTCTATAATGATTTGCTTGATTTTAGGCAGAGTAATATCGGCCTTGTTTCAGGTAATGACCAGTATAATATTGGAGGAGTAACTTCTATTTCCAATAACAAGGTGATGATTTATCACTATGGCGACCATCACCATATTGACAAGCAGATTCGCTCGGCCATAGCGGAACTGCTTATAAATGAAATTTTGGTTGGAAACAGGTTTAGCGACAGGCTTACGAACACGGCGCTTATAGCTTATCCGGAATGGTATATCAAAGGATTGATTGCCTACTATGGGAATGAATTTGATGCAAATGCTCAACAAAAGATTAAGGATGGTTTGCAAAATGGGAAGTATCGAAAATTACAATGGCTAACCGATGAGGATGCTGCATTAGCCGGATTATCTTTTTGGACATTTATTGCTATCAATTATGGCGAACCGGCACTTCGCGACATCATGTATTTATCGCGTATCACTAAAAATATTAATAACGCATTTGTATTCGTAACGGGAGTTCCTTTTAGGTATTTAATAAAAGAATGGGCCGCTTATTATAAATACCGATATGAGCAGGATAATGCTGAAACAGAAGAAAATAGTGCAGAAGCAATAGATGTTAGGGTAAAGAAAAAGCCGCTTTATCAAAATCTTAAAATATCGCCCGATAAGCAATACATTGCATGGAATACCAACGAAAATGGCAGGGTAAGCATTTATTTGCAGAATCTTAAAACAGGTAAAAAAGAACGTATTTACAAATTTGGAAACAGCTTACCCCAAAAAGTGGATGTGAAATACCCTTTAATGCAATGGTTTGCTAATTCACAAATGCTTACCTGGATTTTTGAAAAAGAACAAATAATCAAATTATTTTTTTATAATCCGGAAACCAGAGAGCTTGAGTTCAGAAATATTGCACATGTTAATCGTATTTTGGATTATGACTTTAATTCCGATGGGTCATATATGGTTTTTTCTGGAATTAAAAATGGTAAAACAGATTTGTTTTTGTTGGAACTGATATCAAATAGCCAAACACAATTAACCAACGATTTGCCAGATGATCTTTACCCCAAATTTACTAGTAACGACAATATTATTTTTAGTAGTAATCGAAGCAGCTCATCTCAAAATAAGATAGATGATAATTATGATGTGTTCAGAACGCCCTTCGATCAGTTTGAACCCGTTTCAATTGTTGATTCCAGGGGAGATCAATCGCAAATGATTCCTCTAAAAAAAGATGAGTTTTTGTACTTAACCGATGAAAATGGAATACGAAATCGGTTTTATGCTCATTACGACAGCACCATTTTGTTTGTAGATACAGCCATTCATTACCGCTACTTTACGTCGCTACGGCCAATGACAAATCTAAATTCTGGTCTGTTAAGCCATAGTTCAAACGCTCAGAAAAATATACTAACTCAAATAGGATTTGAAAATAAACGACATACACTTACCAAAGAACCCTTACAGCTAAAGCAATCTGATTCCTTTCTGGAAACTACTGAAGCCCGAGCTTTTTTTGACGTTCGCAGGCGTTTTTATAACAGACAAATGGAAGAGCTAAAAGCACGACAAATAAGGAACGATAGTTTGATAAACATTAACTACTATATTTTTGAGTTTGAAAAGAACGAGCGAAATAAAAAACGCTGGCCAGATATTGAGGATGATAAGCTATGGGTTTTGCGAAGGAGATTTTACTTGACTACTTTTTATACAAATTATACAGTAAATCAAATTGATTTTAGCCAATTGAATCAAAGCTACCAGGTTTATACCGGAGGGGCGGTGTTTTTTAATCCGGGATTTAATGTGTTGACAAAATTTGGGGCTGCAGATTTGTTTGAAGACTATAAGCTTACGGCAGGATTCCGATTGGCAGCCAATTTTGCCGGAAATGAGTATTTAATTAGTATAGAGAATGTTAAAAACAGGCTTGATAAACAATTGGTTTTTCATCGCATGGGAAGTGAAGAATTTCTCGAAGATGAATTTAAAAGATCCTATTCTTATCAAACGTTAGGAGTAATTAAATATCCATTTTCGCAAGTTTCATCAGTTCGCTTAACAGGCCGGGTTAGAATTGATCAAATTGTGTATCCTGCAATAAAAAATGAAACTCTTACCCAGCCTGATGATTATCGGTTTTGGGGAGGATGGCTCGCTGAATATATTTACGATAATACTGAATCTTTGGGACTTAATTTATTTAAAGGAACCCGGGCAAAAGTCTTTGGCGAGCAGTATTCAAGACTTGAGCGTAATTTGAATGAGCATATGTTTGTTTTAGGTGCAGATCTGAGGCATTATTTTCAAATACATCGTCAGTTAATTTGGGCTAACCGATTTGCCACATCAACCTCTTTTGGGAATGCTATGTTGATATATTATTTGGGAGGTGTAGACAATTGGATGTCCACTGGGCAGGGCTATTTCGATCAAACTATTCCTGTTGACAAATCTAAAAACTGGGCATTTCAAACAGTAGCTACCAATATGCGAGGATTTCAGCAAAACATAAGAAATGGAAACAGCTTTGCCGTTTTTAATTCTGAGTTGCGATGGCCTGTTGTAAGATATATCTTTAATCGTCCATTAAACAGCGACATTCTCGATAATTTTATGATTGCAGGTTTCTTTGATATGGGTAGCGCCTGGTATGGATTTGACATTACTAATAAAGACAATTTTTATCGATACGATTATATTGAAAACGGACCGGTAAGTGTTCGGATAGATAAGCGTCGTGATCCAGTTGTGGCGGGATATGGTTTTGGATTTCGCACCCGTTTATTTGGTTATTATATGCGTTTTGATTGGGCATGGGGCATTGAAAATAAGCAGATTTTGGATCGTGTCTTCTATTTCTCAATCAATCTTGATTTTTAAATCAATACGATAGTAGTAGACAATAAAGTTCGATATATTTGTATGTTTGAATGTGATTCAAAAAATTCTATTTAACTGAAATGCGAATGAATGACATAATAATATTGCTTCTAATAGGTTTGCTAGCCGGAGTTGTAGGCGGTATGATGGGTGTAGGAGGAGGGGTTGTAGTAATCCCAATGCTTGTATTTGTAATGGGGTTTTCACAGCACCAGGCACAAGGAACAGCATTGGCTTTTATGCTTCCTCCCATAGGTTTGGCTGCGGCATGGAATTATTATAAAGAAGGCTATGTAAATGTAAAATTTGCGCTTATACTGATGGTCGCCTTTGTGGTTGGCGCATGGATTGGTAGTGCTGTTGCGGTACACATACCAGATAAATATTTGAAAAAGATATTTGGATTTGTGCTATTGTATGCCGCTTATCGAATGATTTTTAAGTCGTAACCGCCTGACAGATAGGTGTGAAATAAAAAAATCAATATTGTTTTTGTGAAAACATAAAAGTTACTTACTTTTGCAATCCGCTAATGGTCGGTTGGCCGAGCGGCTAGGCAGCGGTCTGCAAAACCGCGTACGGCGGTTCGAATCCGCCACCGACCTCAAGAAGCCCTTGATTTAATTATCAAGGGCTTTTGTTTATTTCCCTTCACCATCGAATCTTAAAAAATAATTCTAAATTTGTTAGAACTATGGCGTTTGTTTTATCAATCATTATCTTGGACTAATGGGAAAATCTGCAATCATATTGTTTTTATGTTCTTCCCTAGTAGTTGCTTCAATGGGTAGCAATCAGCCAGGAAAAATTATTCCGGATACTTCCATAATTGAACAAGGTCAGGTAAAATCATATAATTATACGTGGGAAAAGCGCCAATTAAAGCCAACAGATGTTTTTCCAAATACTGGAATACGGAGTGTTCAGATAAAAAACTTCCAAAGATTATCTTTTGAAAAGAAATCATTTTCGTTAAAATTTGATACTATAATCAAACAGATTAATTGGCAACACGATTCCAGTTTGATTCAGCCATTTCTTTATCCTCAACCCAAATATTTAGATAAACCTCGCTATAAAGATTTTGCCATTACCGACATACAGTTTATTGATGTGGATCAGGGTTTAAGCTCCTCATATATTTTGTCAATTTTTGAAGACAGTCGTAATGTGTTTTGGTTTGGAACTTATGAGGGTGGTCTTATTCGATACAATGGTCATTTTATGTATAATTTCACGACAGAACATGGCCTTCCCGGAAACTCAATCCGCTCCATTTTTGAGGATAGTAAAGGGAATATGTGGTTTGGCACAGCAGGAAACGGATTTTGTATGTATGATGGACATAAGCTACACAACTTCAGCA
>PKTE01000097.1 GCA_002869335.1 Salinivirgaceae bacterium
GTGCACTAGAGAAGTTTATTACACTTGCTGTGATTGACGATGCATGGAAAGAACATTTGAGAGAAATGGACGATTTGAAAACTTCTGTGCAGAATGCTACGTATGAACAAAAAGACCCACTATTGATTTATAAGTTTGAATCGTTCGAGCTATTTAAAACAATGATCGATAAAGTAAATAAAGAGGTTACATCAGTTTTACTTAAAGCATTTATTCCGCTTAAAGAAGATGAGGAAGTTAAACGTGGAGAAAGACAGCGAACTGACTATAGCAAGTATGAAACTTCAAGGCGTAACGACCTTGTAGCCAATACAAAGGAAAAACAAAAACCACAACCTGTGAAGGTGGAGAAAAAGGTTGGACGAAATGAACCTTGCCCTTGCGGAAGTGGTAAGAAATACAAACATTGTCACGGTAAAGCAGAATAAAAGTACTTTGTAAGCTTGAGTTAAAGTAAAATGGGATTAAAGAACATACTAAGAAAGAAAGCTTTAAAACCTACAGGTGATAAAAGAAGTAAAGCTTTTATAAACCTTGAAGATTTAAAAAGCGTTGGAATCTTATTTGAAAGAGATAATGATGCTACAGCAGCCAATATGGCTAAATTAGCTAAATTTTTGCACGAGCAGGGTATTCAAATAGATGTGTTAGCTTTTGTAAACATGAAAAAGGCCACTGAAGAATTGCAATCAAAAAAAGGACTGAACCTATTCTATAAAAAAGATTTAAACTGGATTGGCAAACCGAAATCAGAAGAAGTTGTTAACTTTATAAAGCAAAAGTTTGATTTGCTTATAAAATCGGATTTCAGCAATGCATTTCCTTTAGCGTATATTTGCACACAATCAAATGCTTCCATGGTTGCTGGTCCTAAAGATGAGCTAAGTCCCTATTATGATTTTATATTAGAATCTAAAGCGCAGGATCAAAACGAATTTCATCAGGGATTGATACATTATTTATCTGTGATCAATAAAAAATAATACTGTGTATGCTTATGAAAAAATTTGAAGGTACCGGAGTTGCATTAGTCACGCCATTTAGAAAAGATGGAAGTATTGACTTTAAATCTTTAGAGCAGCTTATAGAGCACGTGGTTGAAGATGGTGTAGACTATCTTGTTGCTATGGGAACTACAAGCGAATATCCTACTCTAAATGAGGATGAAAGAGAAGCCGTTATTAACTTTATAATTGATCAAAACAACCGCAGATTACCATTAGTATTGGGAATTGGAGGAAATAGTACCAGTGAAGTTGTAAGAAAAATTCAAAAAACAGACTTCACAAATATTGATGCTATTTTATCTGTAGTTCCTTACTACAACAAACCAAGCCAGAAAGGTATTATTCAACACTTTACAAGCATAGCTGCAGTTAGTCCAGTACCTATTATTTTGTATAATGTGCCAAGTAGAACAGGCAAAAATATGGAAGCTGACACAGTATTGTATTTGTCACATAATAATGATAATATAATTGGGGTTAAAGAGGCTTCAGGCGATTTAATACAATGCATGAAAATTGCACAGAAAAAGCCAGATGATTTCCTTCTTT
The DNA here is from genome assembly GCA_002869335.1 of Salinivirgaceae bacterium. GTDB lineage: Bacteria > Bacteroidota > Bacteroidia > Bacteroidales > Salinivirgaceae > Salinivirga. The sequence goes on from PKTE01000097.1 coordinate 1,557, forward strand.
TATCAGGAGAAGACGCCCTAACGATGCCAATGATTGCAGTTGGAGCAAATGGTGTAATTTCGGTTACAGCCAATGCATATCCTAAAACCTTCTCTGAAATGGTAAAAGCAGCTATTAAAGATGATATTGAGAAAGCCAGAAAATTGCATTATGATTTACTTCAATTTTCTGAATTAATATTTGAGGATGGAAATCCTTCAGGTATAAAAGCAGCATTGCAAATAATGAACATTGCTCAATCAGCAGTTAGATCACCTATAACAACTATAAGTAGATCACTTTACGGTAAACTTGACAATGAGATCAAACAAATTGAACATACACGCTAGATTCTTTGCTTTATTGCTTATTACTTTTGTTTTATTTAGCCATTCGGCAATAGCTCAAAAGAAAGAGAAGCTTAAAGTTCTTAATGTCTTTAAAACAAATGGGAAAATATACGGAGAACCCATTGTTACAAAGGATACAACAGTAGTGTTTGGATGTCATCGGAGGAGTGTCTATTTCCTTGACAAAATCGGAAATGTAATTAACACATTTCGCACAAATGGATGGGTGCATGCCACTGCCAGTGAGTTAATTGACGGATCAATAGCCATTGGTTGCTATGATAAAAATGTATATTTCTTTGATAAAATCGGGAATGTAATAAAGAAGATTAAACCCGGAGGCAGAATTTTTAGCAAAATAGAGCAATTTACAGACGGAACACTCGTATTCGGAACTAACCGTAAAAAAGTACAATATATAAGACCTGATGGATCTTCATATAGTTTTAATACAAAAAAGATGGTTCATGGAGGCATAACTATTATAAATGATGACCGACTTGTAGTTGGTGCAAGCGATAAACAAATCTATGTACTTGATAAAGAAGGTAACTTAACCACTAAGATAGCCACAAAAAAAATGGTTGTACATAGCAAACCAGCCATACTTCAGAATGGAAAAATAGCGGTAGGAAGTTATGATCGTTCCTTATATATTTTCGATGAAAGAACAAATGAAACACATCGCATAAAAACTAAAGGTAAAATACACACCTCTCCCATTCAATTAGCCGATGGAACAATAGTTTTCGGATCAATGGACAGGCATATTTATTTAGCAGATCGTGATGGGCATGTGATTAAAAAAATTAAAACAGGGGGTTGGGTAGTTTCTTCTCCTAGAGCTTTATCAGATACTACATTCTGTATAGGAAGCTATGATCATAATTTATATGTAATATCTTCTACCGGAAGAATTATTTCTAAGTTTGATACAGGAGGAAAAATCTTTGCATCGCCTGCAGTATTGCCTGACAATACTATCGTAGTAGCTTCAAACAGCAAAAAAGTATATTACTTGAAGTTAGAAGATCAAGAACTTCATTTAACAGAACATCCAACCAGACAAAAACCGAAAGAAAGACTATAAAAAAACAGGCCTTGAAATTATCAAGGCCTGTTCTCTTTATATTAATTAGTTTGCGAGATAATTCGCAATACTATCTTGTGATTCTTTAAGTGCAGCGTCTCCTTCGTGCCAATCGGCAGGACAAACTTCACCATTCTTTTCATGGAAAATTAAAGCATCTACCATACGAAGCGTTTCATCTACACTACGTCCTAGAGGCATGTCATTTACCACCTGATGACGCACAACTCCTTCTTTATCGATTAAAAATAATCCACGATAAGCTTTAGCCTCACCTTTAAAAATGGTTTCTCCATCCTCATTATAATCATACTCACCTGCTAAAACACCATAATTCTCTGAAATTGAGTTACTAGAATCAGCAACAAGTGGATACTTTACACCTTTGATACCACCATCACGTTGCTCTGTTTGTAACCATTTCCAATGAGAAAATTCTGAATCAACACTGCATCCCACAACAGCTACATCACGCTTATCAAACTCTTGCATTTTCTTCTGAAATGCAATGATTTCTGTAGGGCAAACAAATGTGAAATCAGCAGGATAAAAGAAAAAAACTACGTATTTCTTTCCTAAAAACTGATCTAATGAAAAATCTTCGACAATATTTCCTCCATCTACAACTGCTTTTGAAGCAAATACAGGGGCTTTTTTTCCAACTAAAATTGACATAAATATTTCCTTTTATAAAATTAAACAATATGGTTTAACAGATAAAAGGATTAATTGTTCCTGCATTCAGCACATAAACAATATAAATAAAAGCCATGATAGCTAATATCGAAGTCATTATCAAGTGCAACCTCCTCCTGAATCTTGTTTATGCGATCATCTGAGAATTCAATTACCTTACCACATTTGGTGCAAATTAAGTGATCATGTTCTGCTGAATTGTAGGCTTTTTCGAATTGGGCAATATTCTTCCCAAATTGATGCTTAATAACAAGGTTACATTCTAACAACAGTTCAATGGTATTATACAATGTAGCCCTGGAAACTCTATAATTATTATTTTTCATAAAAATATAGAGAGATTCCACATCAAAATGACCTTCATGAGAGTAGATTTCGTCAAGAATTGCGAAGCGCTCAGGGGTTTTTCTGTGACCTGTTTTCTCAAGATAATGCGTAAAACGCTCCCTTACAGCTTCTTTCGTATCTTTGGTATTCATAATTGGACTAATTAAAAAGAATTGTCCAAATATATAATTTTATTTAGATTAAATCAACACTAATCAGTTGGATTCGTGTTGTCTATATACACGACTCATCCCTTTAATACCCTTAAGATTTGAAATTAAGCGATTTAGATCATTTGTATCGTAAACGAATAATTCTATCCATCCATTAAAAGTACCATCGAGTGTTTCAAAATGAATAGTCCTAATATTGGCTTTTAATTCTTTAGCAATAATTCCTGTAACGCTATGTACTATTCCAGGTTGATCTAGTCCCTCTAACCTAATATTAGACAAAAAGGCCATTGCTTTTCGGGATGTCCATTTTACTTTTACAATTCTATCGCCAAACCCTGAAGAAAGTTTAACAGCTTGCGGACAAGTAGATTTATGAATATGAACTATACCTTCATCATCCTGGTATCCAATTACAGAGTCACCTGGAATCGGATTACAGCAATTGGCAATATGAAATTGACTTTGAATATCTTCGTCAGAAATGCTTAATATCTTCTTTTTATCAAATGCTATTTGATTTTGCTCATCTGTATTCGAATCGCTCTTTAAAGCCCAGAAACGCATCCATTTAGGCGCTCCTCCGCGCTTAAGCAACTTACGAATATCAGTAATCGAAATAGTCCCTTTACCTAAGCCATAAAACAAATCATTTTTAGTTTTAACACCTAAATTGTCCCGTAGCCGCATAAAAAGCTTTTCATTGATCTTAATATTTTGCTTTTTAAGCAGATTTAAATATATCTGACTACCATCTTCGATTACGTTATTACGTATTTTATTAAAATATGCTCTGATAGCTGCTTTTGCCTTAGCCGTTGCAACCTGATACATCCACTCCTCTTTCGGCTGTGCTTTAGAAGATGTGATAATCCGTACCTGATCGCCACTATTTAATTTAGTAGTTAACGGCATGCTTTTATGGTTAATTTCAGCGTATAATGCCTGATTTCCAACTTCTGTATGGATATCATAGGCAAAGTCAAGTGCCGTTGAGTTCAATGGTAGTTTCTTCAAATCACCTTTAGGTGTAAAAACCATAATCTCAGCCGTATAGAGATTCAACTTCACATCATCTAAGAATTGTAAAGCATCGGCATCTGGCGACTCTATTGTCTCCCTAATCTTTTCTAACCATTTATCCAGTTCACTCTCCTGATCGTGATGACCTTTATACTTCCAATGGGCTGCAAAACCTCTTTCAGCAATCTCATTCATGCGCTGAGAACGTATCTGCACCTCTACCCATTTACCATTTGGTCCCATTACCGTACTGTGCAATGCTTCATACCCATTTGCTTTTGGTGAATTTACCCAATCTCGTAACCGGTCAGGTCTTGGACGGTAAATATCCGTAATCATTGAATAAATCTTATAGCATTGCTCTTTTTCATCACCAGTTCCTTCAATTGGAGTAAAAATTATACGAATGGCAAACAAATCATAGATTTGCTCAAATGTCACCCCTTTCTTTTGCATTTTTTGCCAAATACTATACACAGATTTAGGACGACCAGATATATCAAAATCGTAATTCATATCTGTCAGCTTGGCTGCAATAGGTAATGAAAATTTATTTATGAAATTTGTACGTTTTTCGTTTGATTCTATAAGCTTCGAGCTAATTCTCTCATAATCGTCTCTGTGCCTGTATTTAAAGCTTATATCTTCAAGTTCTGTCTTCATTTGATATAAACCCAACCTGTGAGCCAATGGAGCGTAAAGAAACAACGTTTCTCCTGCAATTTTAAGCTGTTTGTTTTCAGTCATACTCTCCAAAGTCCGCATATTATGCAGTCTGTCTGCCAACTTTATAAGGATTACTCTCACATCATCAGACATACTTAGAAGCATCTTTCTAAAATTCTCAGCTTGTAATGAAGAGCGATGATCAAATACACCAGACATTTTTGTAAGCCCATCAACCATAGTGGCTACTTTATCGCCAAAAAACTGTCGAATATCTTCTGTTGTATACTCCGTATCTTCTACTACGTCGTGCAATAATGCAGTAATAATTGAGGTAGTACCCAATAATATCTCACTAGCAATAATCTCAGCTACAGCAATTGGGTGAAAAATATATGGTTCACCAGACTTTCTGCGAACCGGATAATGTGCTTTATAAGCAAAATCAAAAGCCTGATCAATTCGCTCAATATCCTCTTTTTTGCGCGATTTAGTGGCTTTCTTTTTTAACGTTTCAAAAGCTTCATTTACTTTTTCTATTTCCTCTTTTGTAAAATCCATATAACCAACCTACTACAATATCATCTAACAAATACTATTCAAAAATGATTGAAACATTTAAGATAAAACTTCTTTTTCAATTAAACACTTACTTATACAACAGAAAACACAATAAATAATAATATCACAAATGAATAATTCAAATATTAGTTAAAATTAGTTCACAAAACCATTATTTTAGCGCTTTATTTAATCAACACATTGAATTCGACATTATGAAAAAGGTCGCTGTAGTTATATTAAACTGGAATGGGGCAAAAATGTTACAACAATTTTTACCATCAGTAATTGAAAATACAAATGGCGAACTTGCTGAAATAATTGTTGCAGACAATGGCTCTGATGACAACTCTATTGAATTACTTGAGAAAGAATACCCGGAAGTAAGATTAATCAAATTTACCGAAAATTATGGTTTCACAGGGGGTTACAATCGAGCATTGGATCAATGTGAACATGAGTACTATGTGCTGTTGAATTCCGATATTGAAGTATCTCCTCGTTGGCTCGATATACTTTTCGAACAAATAGAAAATGACAAAAATATAGCCGCTTGTCAGCCTAAAATAAGAGCATATCACGATAAAATTAGTTTTGAATATGCTGGAGCTTCAGGAGGATTCATTGATAAGTATGGATATCCCTTTTGCAGAGGACGAGTTTTAAGTACAATTGAAAAAGACGAGGGGCAATATAACGATATGAGAAAAGTTCATTGGGCAACAGGAGCTTGTTTAATGGTACGATCAAAAACTTACAAACAACTTGGAGGTCTTGATAACCGTTTTTTTGCTCATATGGAAGAAATTGATCTTTGCTGGCGAATTAACAATCTAGGAATGAAAGTTATGGTTGTGCCAGAATCTGTGGTATACCATGTAGGAGGAGGCACATTGCCCAATAATTCACCTAGAAAGCTGTTTTTAAATTACCGTAATAATTTACTTCTTCTCTACAAAAACCTACCAAAAAGTGAGTTAAACAGAACAATGCGAATGAGATTTTGGCTCGATATGATGAGTGCTGCTTTGTATGCAGCACAATTTAAGTTTGCTTTTGCCGCACAGGTTTTCAAAGCACGAAAAGCATACAAAAAAATGAAACCGTTATATAAAGAAACACGCTTAGAAGCTGATAAGCAATTAACTCATGAAGCTTCAGATGTGATTTTTAATAAAAGTATTGTATGGCAATACTTTATAAAAGGGAAAAAGAACTACAGCAAACTACCATTAAGTTAACGATTTGCAAAATCAATAAAAAGCTTTCTTCTTTTTTGATAGTTTACTACTTTTAAGTCATTAACCTTAAAACTTTACTATTATGACAAACAAAAAGTATGGTAATTGTGCGCCTAACAGTGCTGTATATGGCTTAGGATTTATTGGAGCTGCCGTATACTATATTGGAGCTGCTACATCATTTTGGATGGGTGTATTAGGCTTTTTAAAAGCTATGGTTTGGCCCGCATTTCTTATATATGAGGGATTAAAGGCAATTGGAGCATAAGCCTGATTAGTTACAGAAAAAAACAAAAAAGCCGGATACATTTAATGCATCCGACTTTTTCATTTTACTAAATAATACTATTTCATTTTCTCTTTAATCTCAGGCATTACGGCATCCTGATGAATCATTATACTAAGCGTTTTATACTTGAAATAATTCTCTGATGCCCAAAAGAATCCGCCTTTATCATTTGATTCGCCCCATGTATTTTTCACTTTAAAAAACACCTTTCCGCTTTTATCTTTTGCATAACCAATAATATGCATTCCATGATCATCTTGAGTCCGATAATCATCAAATGCCTTTTGGCGTACCTCTTGAGTTATTTCTTTTTCAGGAACTGGCTCCGAAAAATCAAACATTCGCTCTCTCCGCTCCTTTTCTGTCATAGCTTCCCACTTCTCTTTTTCACTTCCGGCAAGCTCTTCAGGAGCTGTTTCAGGAACTAAGGCAATAGCATTACGATTTGAAAAACCTTCCTCACTTACATCTGAACCCCAAAGAATTGTGTATCCTTTATCTAATGCGTAAATAGCTTGTTGAAAAAACTCATCAAGCTTTACATTAAACACTTTTCCAAAAGCCCAGTTATCAGGTACTTCCATAATAAACTCAGAGTAAAAAGGATGATGTGTAAACGAACTGATTTCTACATACTTATCAGGTTCAATTTGTAATTCCTTTGCAAATTCTTTTGGTGTGTATGTTTTACCCTGCCATTGAAATGAATTAATCACTTTACCTAAATAAGCATCCTGAACATTTGAAAAGGCTTTTTTCCAGGCGGTTGACAATTTCCGGTTTTTATTTTCAACAACAGCTTTAACTATAGCATCCAATACATTGTCCATCTCGTAATGTGAATGAGTTTTTTCACCATAGTTAAGTCCCGGGTAAGCTTTTTCAGGAACAATTCCATAGAGTTTAATCATATCCATTACATCATTTGACTCAGCACCGGGACCAAAAGAAAGATTCCCCTGGAATCTAACATAGTCAATGGCACGCTCATAGTAATCATGTCGTACCAACCACATCTCAGCTAAATCAACTTCTCGATCAGATAATCGCAAAATTTCACTTTCAAGGAATGACAAACCACTGAAACTCCAACATGTTCCCGATCGCGATTGGTTTTTTATTGGTGTGGCAGGCAAATCAACGATCGTTTCCAGCTCATAACCTCCAACTTTAAAAGTCTCATTTTGCGAAAACACAGTCAAGCTGAAGCTTAATAATACTATACATATAAGTGCTCGCATAATGCTTTATTTACTTATTAAATTCTTTAAATCCTGATATTCTTTATCAATTGTATCAACTGCTCTGGAAAATAAATCTTTAAAGTAAGCTTTGGTATTATCTTCTGCTTTATTTATCTCGACCACAAAGCTTTTCTCAGCTTCATTAATCTTTTCCAAAAGATCTGCAGCTTTATCTTTTGCTACATCTTTACCTTTTGCCATATAGTTTTCAATATCTTCTCTTAGCTTTTTATATTCAGCTTTGATCTTCTTTTTAGCTTCTCTTTTTGTGCTCATTGTCGTTTTTTTTAGTCTATATTTTTATTAATACGAAGATAGCAATTTTATCAATGAACTATTCTTCTGTTTTGTTTTGATTAACCAATTCCGGGTTTAGTTTGTTCTCGCTTGCAGCCACAATAGATGCAATTGTAGAATCACCAGTCACATTTACAACTGTTCTTAGCATATCCAAAGGCCTATCAACAGCAAAAATAAGTGCAATACCACTACTAGGAACACCAATGGACTCCAATACAATTACCAGCATTACAATTCCGGCACTCGGCACTGCTGCAGAGCCGATAGATGCCAAAGTTGCAGTAAGAATAATTGTTAATTGTTGCCCCAGCGTAAGATCATATCCAAAAACTATTGCAATGAATACAGCTGCTACTGCCTGATAAAGACTAGTACCATCCATGTTAATTGTAGCACCTACGGGCAGCACAAAACTGCTGACTTCTTTACTTACTCCAAGCTCATTTTCACATTGGCGCATAGTAACTGGTAGCGTTGCTGCACTGGAACTTGTACTAAATGCCAAAAGCTGAGCAGGGAAAATTCCCTTTAGAAACTGTAAATACTTTATCTTGGTGAAGCTTGACAATAAAATTGGGTAGACAAAAATTACAAGAAACATTAATCCCATAATTACTACCATTGCATACATACCCAAACTTTGTAGAAGCTGGATAGAAGATGCAGGATCATCACCTGCCAACTCAACCATTAGACTCCCCATTAAAGCAAATACACCATATGGGGCAGTTTGCATGATAAGCTTGACCATGGTGATTATTACATCATTTACACCACTTACAAACTGATGTACAACTTCTACTTTAGATCTCTCAAGCACCACCAAAGCAATTCCGAAAAGAATAGCAAAGAAAATTACTTGCAACATATTAATATTGTTTGAAGCTGCACCAATAATATTATCAGGTACAATATCTACAATAAACTGCAGTGGACCTTCATCACTGCTATGTGCTATTTCAATTTTAGAATCGGCATCGCTGCCATATATTTTTTGAAACTCCTCTTTTTTATCTTCCGGAAAATCTGAACCCGGCCTAATAAGATTCACAATAGTCAACCCAACAGAAATAGCTATAACAGTGGAAACAACATATAAGGCTAAAGTTTTAAGCCCCATTCTGGAAAGTTTGGAGATATTTTGCAAACTTCCAATACCCTGAACCAATGAAAAGAAAATCAATGGGACAGCAATCAGTTTTAGCATTCTAATAAAAATAGTTCCCCAGGGTTTAACCCAATCAATTGTAAACTCTTTCCATCCAGCAGCAGAGGCCACAAATCCAAAAACAATTCCTAAAGCTAAGCCAATTAAAATCTTCCAGTGCAATGCCAGTTTTCTGAATAGCATAATCCTATATTTTGATTTTACATAATATCAAAACAATGATATGAATTTAATGGCAATAAAAAAAGCGCTCCTTTAGGGAACGCTTTATTTTATTTTGATCAGAAAACTTAGCAACTTTCGCAACTACCACCGCCACAACTATCGCAACCATGGTCGTGATCGTGATGATGGTGATTCATAATTGCAGCTAGTTCTTCTTCTGTAGCTTCTCTTACACTTACAATACTTCCTGAAAAATGAAGATCTTTTCCAGCCATTGGATGGTTAAAATCCATTGAAACGCTCTCTTCTCCAACTTCTAAAACAATACCATTCAATCGATTACCTGCTTTATCCATCATTGGAATCATTGCTCCAACTTTCACTAAATCGTAGTTAATTTTACCATCAACTTCAAATACGTTAATAGGTAAATCCATAATCATATCTTCAGATTTTGTTCCGTAAGCTTCAACGCTCTTAAGACCAAATTCAAAATCATCTCCAGGATTTAATCCTTCAATATTAGCTTCAAATTTAGGTAACATCAATCCAGCACCGAATATAAAATTCAAAGGACGCTCCTCTGTTACTTTTTCTATTGTTTCCCCTTCGGCAGATTGATCTTTAAGTTCGTATGTTAATTCAACTACCGTATTCTTTTCAATCATCATAATTGGTTATGCTTTAATTTAAAAATGGCAAATAAACGATTTATTCGTGAAGCCTCAAAATTATTCAAGTATTTATCGTAACCTTTTCTCAATTTTGGAATCACTCTGTTTTACAATCAAATAACAGACCAATTATTTTCAAATTTAGTAATCAATTTAGGATATTATTACGTCATTAAAATCCATGAAAATATTATTCACTATAAATCAATACTTTAAAAGAATGTCACATTTTAAAAAAATGATCGTCATTAAAATGTATGTTTAATGGCACATCGTGTTCATAAACGTACAGTTTAGAAACAAATAAAACAAACCTAAAACCCTAATTAACTGCATATTAAAACAACTTGGTATATATTTTGACATTATACAATAAAGCCTGAAACCATGAAACCCATTTACAACATTATTTTTCTCGCACTGTTTACGACCTTGTCAATTAACCTGTTAGCTCAAAAAAACTACGAAACGCATTTTATCGAAACCCCTCCAACCATTGATGGCCTATTTAACGAGGATGTCTGGAATAAAGGAAAATGGATAAATGAATTCACGCAGCGCTCGCCTTTAGAAGGTGCTAAACCTTCCCAAAAAACGATTA
>PKTE01000102.1 GCA_002869335.1 Salinivirgaceae bacterium
CGTACACAATTTGTAACAGAAGTTGAACTTGAACATGTGGAAGAGGTTTATATTGAACAAGCCTGGCTTCAATACAAAGTAAACGATTTTGTAAACTTCAGAACCGGATTAGTTCTTATTCCAATGGGATTGATAAACGAATACCACGAGCCAACTACATTTAATGGTGTAGAGCGCCCTATGGTTGACAAATACATTACACCCTCAACCTGGAGAGAAATTGGATTAGGATTTACTGGCGATATTCTTCCTGCGTCGCTTCGCTATCAGGCATACCTTGTAAACGGGTTTAATGGTTACGATGGAGAAGCAAATTTTAACGGAAGCAGCGGTTTCCGAGGTGGACGTCAAAAAGGAATTGAATCATACATTAGCTCCGCAAATTTTACCGGTAAAGTAGAATATTACGGAATAAGAGGTTTAAATGTGGGCTTATCAGGATATTTTGGCAAATCGCAGAGTATGTTATATGATGGAGTTGCCAAAGATGACGATGATGCCATGCGCATTGCCGACTCTTCTGCCATTGGTATTTCAATGTTAGGACTTGATGCTCGTTACCAATATCAAGGTCTTGAGCTACGCGGACAGTTCTATTACGCAGGGTTAAGCAATACGGACCAGTACAATGAGTTTACTGCTGATTTAGGTGGTACACCAAACGATTTGGGAAGCGCCATGATGGGATATTATGCTGAAGCAGGATACAATGTGCTTCGTTTATTCTCAAATACAGACAAAAAACTGGTTCCTTTTATTCGCTACTCAAATTACAATACCCATGCAGCAGTGGAAGATACATACACAAAGAATAAAGCTTATAATCGCAATGTAATAACTACTGGATTAACCTTTCAATTAGCCAAAGGAGCAGTATTAAAAACAGACATGCAATTCTTTAGCGACGGAACAGATGCAGATACAAAATACCAATTTAACGCCGGGTTCGGGGTTATGTTTTAAGAACGATTGATGATAAAATCCCGGTATAATTATGAACCGGGATTGACTTTTTTTTAATTCTTAAAAATCAACCAATGATCAAATACTTAATCATACTCACAGGAATGCTTTTCAGCCAGATGCACACTGCTCAAACATACGACATCGAGCATCAAAACAAGATATTGTTGCGCACATTAAGTAAGTCTTTTGACATAGAGCAGCCAGAATTTAAGACTGTGAAGTTGAGCAATACACTGAAAAAAAAATATGAGGTTAAAGGTGAGTTATTTAAAGTAATTAATTCCGACAATAGCTATTTGTATATCTATTCAGGAAGAGTATTTAGTTGCCGCACAGGTGGATGCTCCGCACCCGATCCATTGAGCAATAACCATGATGGTGAGTATTTTGACTATTTTGCCATTTTTGATCAGCAAGGAAATGTTACTAATGTTAGAGTTTTTAACTACCAGGCTACCCATGGACAAGGAGTAACTTCAAAAGGATGGTTAAAACAATTTACTAAGCTTGCACCAAATGAAACACCAACTGTAAATCAGAATATTGACGGAATATCAGGAGCTACTATATCCACTTATGCCATAACAGATGACATGGCTACGCGTATGAAAATGATAAAAGAGGTAATCAAGAATTAGTCTACTAATCTTTCTTTCTAATCCATCTACTTTTAATGGCTAAATCTGAAGTTTCAATATTATACTCAAACTCATATATTTCGAAATAATAGTCGAAATAAATTGTCCAATCTGTTTTTGAGTTTTTTATGGTTTTTATTTTTGGAGCTGCTAACTGATTTACAACTGTTCTTTTAGCAACAGATTGAACACCATTATTCTGAGAATGATGCATCGTTATGTAAATTCCACAATGTGAGATAGGATTAATAATCATAAATTGATAAAGTGGTGTATTTTTAATCTCCTCAAGTTTTTGAGACTCTGAACTATTTTTATCGGATAGCATCACATAAAATTCTGATTTGTAGAATTCTTGATCTTCTACAAACTTGTCCAAATTTATATCAACATCTTTGTGTCGAACTAATATATCATACTTGTACTTTTTAAATTCTTCCTGATGACTCTTATAAAATTCAGAAATAGATTTCATCAATGGAATATTTTCTGACATTTGATAATTGGTAATCTGATTATAATCCATCGTGTCAAGCATTGGATATAGAGAATACCTAAACGCAGAAAGTTCTTTTTCAAATCGGGTCATTTTCGATTGTGAAAACACATTGGATCCAATAATAAAAAACAAGCATGTAAGAATAAAAAACTGTCTCATTTGGAGCTAAATTAATTTCAAGTTTATAGTCAATGATTCCCCGGCAGAGTCACAATAAAAGTACTACCCTCACCCTGAACACTCTCGACCTCAATAGTACCATGGTTCATTTCAACAAAGTCTTTACTTAGCATTAATCCAAGACCCGTTCCTCGCTCTTTATCTGTACCAAGTGTAGAGAAGTGTGTATCCATGCGGAAAATCTTTTTCTGAGCCTCTTTTGAAATACCAATTCCAGTATCTTTTACAAAGATTTTAACTTTATCGTTTTCTTTACTAAATGAAAGTGCAATTTCACCGCCTGATGGTGTAAATTTGAGAGCATTAAACATAAGGTTCCGTACAACAGTCTTGATCATGTGCTCATCGAAATAAGCATAAACCGGCTCATCATATATAACTTTTAGCTCAACTCGTTTTCTTTCAGCCAATGGAAGGAGTAATTCTGCCATCTCTTCAACCACGGCAGTAACATCATCAAAGTCAGGATAGTATCTGATTCGCCCTTGTTGATGCCGCGCCCAATCCAGTAGGTTTTCTAATAAATTATAGGAATTCTGAGCACTGCGATTCAACTTACTAACATAACTTAAAAGAGTTTCTTTATCAACAGAATCAATGCTTTGAATAATAATATTGGTCATATTCACAAAATTGCCAAACGGACTTCGCAGATCATGGCCAATAATACTAAAGAATTTATCTTTCGTAGCATTTAAGGATTTCAACTGATCTCGCTGCTTTTCAATTTGCTCCTCGGCTTTCTTAAGGGCAGTTATATCGCTATCAATGGCTATTAATTGAGTTATTTCACCTTTCTCATTCCTTATGGGAGTAAGCGTAGTTTGCGCCCAAATTTGAGTGCCATTTTTAGTTATATTTCTAGACTCATAAGTAATCGAGCTTTGATCGTCAGGCCAACTGGCCAAATAGTTCTTGATTCTGTCATTCGAGCTAAGGTTAAACACATTATTATCCTTGCTTTGGAGTTCTTTTAAAGTATAACCATACAAGCGCGTATATCCTTCATTTAGCCATAGCAAAGATCCTTCTCTGTCTGTAAGAAGTACGGCATTATCTGTTTCACGGGCAATAATAGATAACCTTCTGAGCTCTTGATTTTTTTCTGCCAGCTCCTTGCTCTTTCTTTCTAATTCCTCTTTTTGGAAACGCACTTCTTCTTCTGCGTTTTTAAGCTGAGTAATATTTGTATCTATTGCTATAAACTGTTCTAATTCTTCATCTTCACCAAAAACAGGTGTTAAAGTAGTGTGAATCCATAACCCTTCATGATCTCTAGAAAGAGTAAAGTATTCATACTGAACCGTTTGTTTAGTCTCAATACATTTCTCATATGCTTTTCTAATATGTGGATATTCACTACTTTCGAGCAAATCTCCACCCTTTTCTTCGCGAAACTCTTTGCATGTGTATCCATATAATTTTTCAAATGCCACATTGCAATATTCTAAAGACCCATTTTTATTAAAAATGGCTACTGCATTACCTGCTTTTTCGGCAACAATAGATAATTCCTCTAGCCTTTTATTATTGTTTTTCAGAATCTCGGCAACTTGCATTACCTCTTCATTCCGCTCCATTAACTGGTGAGTACGCTCCTGTACAATAGCTTCTAGCTTATCTCTACTTTTACTTAATGCCTTTGTTCTTATTCTGATAACCCAAAACATTAGGAGCACCCATAAAACTATATAAATCAAATAGGCAAAAGGTGTCAAATATATTGGTGGCTCAATATTTACGCTCAACACCTTTCTGGTAGTTTCATAACCAAAGGTATTCTGGGCTTTTACATACAGTGTATAGTTGCCTGCAGGTAAATTTGTATATGATTTTTTAAACTGCTTATTCCAGGGCTCAAACTGATCGTCAAATCCTTCCAAATAAAAGCTCACAGTAGTATTTGGAATATCGTAATAAAATGGAACACCTACAACAACTGAAATACTATTCTGAGCATAGTCTAAATTTAGATTGGTTGGGTTATTTTGATCATTGACAAAGATGGTTTGGTCTTTTCCAATTTTGATTTGGTTTACAATAATATTAAAATCGTTAAAATCATTAATCTTCTGATTATACTTGTAATGATAAATTCCATTTTCAGTACCCATCCACACCTCAGTACTATCTATCCAGCCATAATTGGTCACGCTAAATGGCAATCGCCTGTATATTACTGTGTCAATATCACTACTTGAATCAGCAGGCACCAGTATTCTATGTTCTTCTATTATAATAGAATCAACAGGATCAATAGCTGTATCTTTTGCTATACTGTCCGGCCATATAATTTCCATTATTTCAAATTTGTCTCTGTCAGAATTATAAGTCAAAAAATGCGGATCAGAATAGAATAACAGTCTCTCAAATAATGGTTGAAACATAATAGCGTTCACAGATGGCAGTCCATGAGTTGAATCTTTCACTGTTAGAACAGGTGCAATATTTTGCTCAATCAGTTCTTCTATTTGTATTGGTGAAATTGGAATAAAACCTTTATAATTTGCAGCTACCCAAACAATTCCGTTTTCATCTTCTGCGATCTCTCTAACTTGTTGCGATATACCTGTAAATTCATATTCTTTGGTCCATTTACCTTTTCCTTTTTTAATCAAAACAAGACCATTACGTGTTCCCGCAAAAAAGTAATTTGGTTTTTTTGAATATTGCAATAAAGCATAAACTCCTGTTTCTTCATAAACAGGGATAGCTTGATTGTTTACAATATGAGAAATGCCATCAGCTGTGTAAACATATATCTCTGATGGATCATCATTAAGCATTGTCAGTCCCCATGCTTGCGTATTTATATTCTCTACGCGATGGAATACTCTTTTATGAAATGGCGCATTTTCATCATACCAATACAAACCGAATCCGGTGGTAACAAAAATTCTTTTCTTAAAAGGATATATTTGAGTTACAGCACCTTTTATTCCTGATTTGTAATTATAATGTACCACTTGGATCCCTAACTCTATAAGGGAAAGGCCAAGATCCTGAGCCAACCAAATAGCGCCATTTTTTGTACAGGTAAAATCATAAACTGCGTCTGTAACCAATTGATTTTCTGTATTGAAATGATAGACCAGATTACCCAAACTATCTACAACATAAAGTCCAGCTTGTGTTGTAGCTAAACCTAAAAGATTGTTACAAATGGGCTTTGCCTGGTAAAGTACCTCCTTTCTTAAATTTAAATCAGCTTTAAGCTTAAATGGTTTTAAAAAAAGAATTTTACTATAACTATCATCAAACTTAATCTCATACAAGCCATTATATTTTGTGGCGGCAAATTCTTTCCCTGCAAAATAGAACAAGTTGTGCAGCCTCAACCGCGAAAAGCTTTCGCTTCCTTGTATATATTTTAGCTTTCCATTTTCATATTTAAATAACCCACCACCAATTTGTTGAACAATAATATGATTGTCGATATTGAAGGACAAATAATAATAATTATAGTCTGTAGGAATTATATGAACTGTATCTGGAGTATAAGCAATTAAATAACTATCCGTTATAAAAACCGTTGTATCCATTAAACAATGGGTGCTCCAAACATCAGTAAACTCTATTTTCTGAGTTAGTTTATCTTTGAGAGAAACAAAAACTTGTTGACCAATACTATCTTTTTGCAATTTCCCAAAATCGCTAATTCCTCCTGCAAATAGTTCTCCTTTATGGTTGAAACTCATTGATCGAATGGTTTCCTGGGGATTTGCATGAGTTATTTGCCACTGGTTACCATTAAATGACATTATGCCATCTTGATTGGCAAACCAAACTACATTATTTGAATCCACTTTAACGGCCCAGTTTTGATTTTTACCAGGATAATCGGTAGGTAAAAAATTACGCACAAAAAGCTGTCCTTGCGAGAATGTAGCAATCCCGATTGCAGAAAACAATATCGTAAGAAGGAGCTTTCGTATATTCATTAAAGCAGTTTATTCAATTTATTTTGCACCTGATCTTTGTAATTACGACCAACGGGCAATTCCTTTTCACCCACATCAATTAATGAAGAAGTGAAGGATTGTATTTTATCAATGGCTACAATTACAGATCGGTGGATTCGCATAAATTTATCAGTGGGTAATTTTGCTTCAAAATCTGACAAGTGTTGATGGGTAATAACTTTCTTTTGCGAAGTTACAATACGCACATAATCTCGTAAACTTTCGATATAAATGATATTATCCAGTTCGATACGAACCATTCTTTTATTCTCATTTACATAGAAATAATTCTCTTTGACCTGCATATCTTTATCATCGATACGAATTTTCCCAACAGCCTTTAGAAAACGTTCAAATGTAACTGGCTTCAATATGAAATCATCTACATCCAGATCAAAACCTTCAACGGCATAATCCTTATTGGCCGAACAAATAATAACCTTGGGTTTTTCAGTAACTGATTTTAAAAACTCAATTCCGGTAAGTCCCTGCATTTCAATATCGAGAAATATTAGATCAATTTTCTCTTTTGTGTACTTTTCGTGAGCTTCAATGGCATCCTGGCAGGTTGCAACCAACTCTAAATAGGGAACTTTTTCAACATAATTGGACATTACTTCCCTTGCAACCTCTTCATCATCAACGATCATACATTTTATTTTTGCTTCGGTCATAATCCAATTCTATTTGGTTTACGTAAAAATAGTAAAATAGACTAAAAGTCGGAATAGAACAACGAACAAATAGTAATAACTTGTTGAATAGCCCTCTAATACCATTATTTATACCTTTTTCAAATAATTATTACTATTTTTTTGTGAATTCAGGAAAAGGTTGTAATTTTATTCCTGAGTAACAAACGGGTAGTAGCTTTTTCATAAGCGGAAGAGGGCTGTTCCATCTAGGGGCAGCCTTATTTTATTTCTTCATGGCGTCTTTCAATTGATACAAGGCTTTTTCAATAATACTTCTAGGCGCTCCAAAATTCAATCGCTGGAATCCTTCTCCTCCATCTCTAAAAATTGCGACTTCGCTAAATCCTATTTTGGCCTCATGAACCAATAATTGTCGCATTTGCGTTCGTGTTAATCCTAACTCCCTAAAATCAAGCCACATCAAAAAGGTTGCATCAGGCATATAAGCCTTTACTCCAGGTAATTCTTCCTGCACGAAGTTGTATACAAAATCACGATTGTTTTCCAAATAAACTAATAGCTCCTGTAACCATGGTTCCCCCTTTGTATATGCTGCCTTCAATGCTTCAAGTCCAAATGGGTTTGTTAGTCCAATATGAAAGCTATCAATCATATAGTTATAGGTTTTCAGCATGCGCTCATTCTCAACGACAACCATACTGGTTGATAATCCTGCCAAATTAAATGTTTTACTTGGTGCAAGACACGTAATAGTATTCTGGGAAGCATATTCTGAAACTGAAGCAAATGGTGTATGTACATGTCCTGAAAAAATAATATCGGCATGTATTTCATCAGACACTACAATTATATTATGCTTTTCGGCTATTTCAGATAATTTTTCTAATTCATCAGGTCTCCATGCGCGTCCTACAGGATTATGAGGATTGCATAAATACATCATTGTGGTTTGATTATCGATTTGAGCATCAAGCTTATCAAAATCCATCGCATAAGTATCACCTTTATCCAACAACTGATTATTCAAAACTCTACGTCCATTATTTTCGATGGTGCTGAAAAACGGAAAATAAACAGGTGACTGCACAATCACCTTATCACCGGGCTTAGTAAATGCAAGCAATGCCATAGCCAGAGCTGATACAACTCCGGGTGAAAATGAAATATGATCTTTACTAACCTCCCAATTATATCTGTTTTTAATCCACTTTTGAGTTACATCAAAGTATTCAGAGCAACGCAAAGTATACCCAAACACCTTATGATTAGCTCTTTCTTTTATAGCCTCTGCAATTTCAGGAGCTACTTCAAAGTCCATATCGGCCACCCAAAGAGGCACTACATCATTACTTCCAAAAATTCGCTCGCGGGCTTCATACTTGATTGCACTAGTATTAGAACGGTCAATAATTTTATCAAAGTTGTACATATACAGATAGTTAAAAGTTTAAAGCAAAGAAAAACCGGAATTAATCCGGCATTTCAATATATATTATTCCATTTTTATAATCTTCCTGAGCTATTAAGCAATACTAATAAAGCAAAGTTCTTGCGATCTGTACCATAAGGATTAGCATTTTTAGGATCAGCTGGCATGTATATGCGACCAGCAAGAGCAACTCTTCCATCTTTCAATAATATACCTGTAGTTATATCACTAATTGTTGGCAAATTACTGGCAACATCCTGTGGCATTTCTGAATCAGGCTTATCCTTAATAGAAAACTCCTTCGCGTGAAGCTGCTTAAGATCTTTGCTAATTAAAACATATTTTCCTTTTGTAACAGGTCGTTCGTTAATTACTTTGATATTTGATCCAAACAGAATGATTTGATCATCCTCTTTTAATACAACTCCATTCCCACTTATATCGAGGATTACATTATAGGAAATTTTAGAACCATTTTTATCCAATTTGATAATTCGGGTTTCATTTGTTCCCATATACTCTTTACTGTAACTACACATATAAATTAAATTACCCTCACTATCTTCTTTAACATCTTGAGCATAAAAGTTTTCGGGAACTTTAACTGGTACTTTCCACATTGATTTTCCGTTTGCATCAACTTTATATAAAACGGGAGAAAAGTCAGAAAGATCATAGTTATACTTTTTTCCTAAAACGAGTAAATTACCATCCTTAAGATTGATTATTTTGCTAGCCTCTTCATTATTACCCGATTTGAGTTGAGAGCTCCAAACAGTTGCATCTGACGAAGCATTAAACTTAATGAGATTAATATTATAAATATTTTTATTGTCAACACGTGTTTCAGCAAGCACTACGTGATCTTGTCCAAACCCGGTTACATCGTTCATAATAGTAGAATACACAACATAGTCGCTCTTTTGCTTCTCAATATTACCTTGCGAACCTAATGTGGCAATCCATGGTGCAAAAATTGGCCCTTGCCTTTTACTTCCAAAAATTTTAACCCTCTGATTATTGAGTATAAACAGATGATTCAAATCGTATACAGGTACATTTTCAACTGCTTTATCAACCAATAAGTTGCCTCGTTTGTCCACGCGACAAAAGAATGGTACCGACTTTTCGTATGATGAATTGGATAACTTACCTAAAAGATATAATTCCTGATTTGGAGCCTCAGTTAAAGCAACCACTCGATTATTAATAAAATTCTCAGATGGGTTTGAATAATAGAAAATTCCCGTTTGGGCATTCGCATTATAAATATTTCCCAAGAACAATATTAATATCAAAAAACTTGATAGAAAAGTAGTTATAGTCTTATTCATGTTACATAAGTTTAGTTAGGCCAAAGAAGATTGACTATTTTTAAGCAATTCTAAATTACGAATTAAAATCTAAAAATCTGTATATTTTTAATATTTAACCAGATCGTAACAAATTTACTCATTTTCAAGAAACTCCACTACCTTGTTCACCATATTGGTTGATCCAATAATCAAAGGTGTACGTTGATGCAAGTCGTTTGGTTTCAAATCTAAGATCCGATCGCCTCCATTAACAGCCATTCCACCTGCTTGCTCCACGATAAAGGCCAATGGATTAGCCTCATAAAGCAACCTTAGTTTTCCTTCCGGAGCACTCTCTGTTCTTGGATAAATATAAATACCTCCTTTTAGCAAATTTCGATGAAAGTCTGCCACAAGCGATCCAATGTACCGTGCCTTGTAAGGCCTGTTTGTTTGCTTGTCAATTTCCTGTGCATATTTGATATAATCCTTTATACCCTGATCAAATCTTTTATAATAACCCTCATTGACTGAGTACAATGTACCAGATTCAGGTGTACGAATATCAGGGTGCGACAAACAAAACTCTCCAATGGAAGGATCAAGGGTAAATCCGTTCACACCTCTACCTGTTGTATAAACCATCATTGTAGAAGAACCATAAATTACATATCCACCGGCTACTTGCTTTATTCCTTCTTGTAAAAAGTCTTTTTCTTCAGCTTTATGACCACGCTCTGAGATGCGGCGGTAAATTGAAAAAATAGTTCCTATAGACACATTCACATCAATATTAGAGCTTCCATCCAGAGGATCTATACATACAATGTATTTACCATCTTTGGACAATACATTATCCCAGGTTACAATATTATCTTCTTCTTCAGATGCTATGCCGCAAACCTCACCACTGGCACGTAATGCTTGCATGAATTGTGCATCGGCATATACGTCTAGTTTTTGCTGAGCTTCGCCCTGAGTATTCACTGTTCCATAATCGCCTAAAATATCTACCAGTCCAGCTTTATTTACTTCACGGTTTACGATTTTTGCAGCTACCCCAATATGACTTAAAAGCCTGGAAAGCTCACCTGTTGCGTACTTAAAATCTGATTGTCGGCGAATGATAAATTCATTCAATGTCATGCCCAAGTATTCCTTCATATGCTAGTATTTATAGTTTATCAATTTGTATTTTAAAACTTTATGACAATGTCAACAACTTAGGCATCGTCATGTTTGCATCTCAAACACATTGTTTTTAAAGCCTTGAAACAAAACAACTGACTATCAACAAGAACCACCGCAAACGTTTGCGTAATTTTTTCAAAAAAAATAGGGCTTCACCTAAAAAAACATTATTCTTGTATTAGTAAACAGTGTGTTTCCATACAAACTTACAAAAAATAGGGAATTATGCTCGTATATAAATTTGGAGGCGCATCAATTAAAGATGCCGAATCTATTCACAAAATGACCAACATTGTAAATGCTTGCAATGATAATTTGGTTGTGGTAATATCTGCCATGGGCAAAACAACTAACTTGCTTGAACGTATTGCACGTTTATGGTTCGATGAAAATTCGTACAAACAAGAGATGGACGAATTAAAAATGTACCATCAAAGAATTATTCATGAACTTTTTGAAGAACACATACCAAGCAATTTGGGCGGTTTATATCATGAATTAGCAGATAAATTAATGACAAAACCATCAATGGATTTTCAATATGAATATGACCAAATTGTATCCTTTGGTGAAAAGTTTTCGACGCGAATTATAGCAGCATATTTCAATTTATTGAACACTCCGGCTGAATTTGTTGATATTACCGAGGTAATTAAAACAGATCGTAATTTTAGAAATGCAGGGGTACTTTGGGATTTGACACAAAAATTATCAAAGGAGCGATTTACTTTTTCAACTTACAATAAATACATCACACAAGGTTTTTTGGGAGGCACAACAAACAACCAAATTACCACACTTGGTCGTGAAGGTAGTGACTACTCAGCGGCACTTATTGCAGCTGCATGTGATGCAGAAAAACTTGTAGTTTGGAAAGATGTACCGGGCATAATGAATGCTGATCCAGCATGGTTTAATGATCCTCAGAAAATTGATTTTATTTCTTATAAAGAAGCCATTGAACTAACTTATTACGGAGCCAAAGTAATTCACCCCAAAACAATTAAACCGCTGCAAGAAAAGAATATACCTCTCTATGTAAATTCATTTGTAGAGCCAGATACAACTGGAACCATCATTACTTCTGAATCAGA
>PKTE01000043.1 GCA_002869335.1 Salinivirgaceae bacterium
CTGGCTATACAAACACATATGATGGAACTATTACTCATTGGGGTCGTGATGACAGAACTGTTTCTGCAACTGTTGTTTGGAATGAAACAGCTCAGTATATTTATGTGCAAGGTTATAGTGATTTTGCCGGTATAGATTAAATTAAAAAAGCGCACCGTTTCCGATGCGCTTTACTGCGTCCAAAGAGGTTATTGGATGTTGAAACCTATAAGGCTCCTTCGTCATATGCAGACTCCCCGTGGAGCGACATATCGAGCCCTTCGTCCTCTTCCAATTCTGATACCTTAACCTTGGTTATTGTGTTAATTATAAGTAGCATTACGTATGTGAATGCAAAAGCATAAATAGCAGCAATTAATACAGAAATAAGTTCTTTCATGAAAAATGCAGTGTCTCCTTCGATTAGTCCTGAAGCACCACCAACTGATTTTACTGCAAATACACCTAATAGAATTGTACCAAGGGTTCCACCAATACCGTGAACTCCCCATACATCTAGTGCATCATCCCAGCCTAATTTATTTTTCAACTCAACTGCTAGATAGCATATACCTCCAGCTAAAATACCAATTACCATGGCAGCCCACAATGGAACAAATCCTGCTGCTGGTGTAATTGTTGCAAGTCCGGCTACGGCACCTGTTAAAAGACCAACAAATTTTGGCTTTTTCAAGCGTGACCATTCAATTACTAACCATGTAATAGCTGCGAATGAAGCTGCAACGTCAGTGTTTAAGAATGCAAGAGTTGTAATTTCATCAACGGCTAATTCACTTCCCGCGTTGAATCCGTACCATCCAAACCATAATAAAGCAGTACCGATAGCTACTAATGGAATACTATTGGGAGGTGAAGCTGTGTCGCGACGTTTTCCTACATAGAATACTGAAGCTAATGCAGCAAAGCCTGCTGTGGCGTGTACTACAATACCACCTGCAAAGTCTTTTACACCCCATTCAGCTAAAATTCCACCACCCCAAACCATGTGTACGAATGGATAGTATACAAATACTTGCCAAACCACAAGGAAAATAAGGTATGCTTTAAATGTAATACGATTCACAAATGCTCCTGTGATAAGTGCCGGTGTAATAATGGCAAACATCATCTGATAGGCAACAAAAATGAATGTTGGGAACTCCTGACCCGATCCAGGATTGTACATGTCGTTAAATGCGACCCCATTTAGAAATGCGAAGTCTAAGTTTCCGATAATACCGCCTTCACCACCACTAAAGCATAATGAATAGCCAATAGTTACCCACATAATAGTTGTGATACCTAATGATACAAATGTTTGTACCATGATACCTAAAATGTTTCTTTTACTTGCTAGTCCGCCATAGAAAAATGCAAGTCCTGGTGTCATTAACATTACAAGACTGGTGCATAATATCATAAAGGCGGTTGAACCTGTGTTTAACATGATATTTTATTTTAAGTTAGTTAGTAGTTTTTTATAAAATTGTTTCAAAATCGAATTCACAAAAATTTGTTTCAGTGAGTTCGCACAGAAAGTTCGAATTTTAGGTATGCGAAGCCCGAAAAATGTGAGTTTACTTTCGTAATTGATCATTTTGAAGGCAGGCATAACCAAGATGTCGGACTTTATAGGCGGACTCTACTTAAAAAGAGATTCCGAATACCATAAATACATCCCCACTCATAGGATTAGTAATGAATGAAGCCTGGATTGGTAGAGCATAACTTTCTGTAATTTTCAACTCTTTTGAACCTGTGATTCCAAGGTTGCAAACACCTCTTGTTTGTCCATAAAACCCACTTTCTCCAGTGTAAAATGTGTCTTCATCAGCTTCTTTTGGTTTATTGATAACTGCTCCAATAAAAGCATTCATGTCAATGCCGCTCACTTTAAAATTATATGCTGCTTCTACATAAGTTGAGTATTGAATACCATCTTCCTGGTTGAAATCAGCGCTATTTTCGTCATCATTAATTTTTTTAGCGTCTGCTCCATAAAAGTTGGTAGCAACCATTAATGAAAGTGGTAGGCTTTCTGTTCCGTTAAATGCAAGTGTTCCCTCTAAAATGTGTCCGGTTTCGTCTTTGTCGTAATTAAAGTACTTGTTGCGATCTGTGTTGTCGTCTGGGAAGAAATAGTCTGTTACTGTTACTGAAAGCATATCGTCCATAAATGAATATGAAAGATAAATGTCAGCTTCAGCTCCATCAAGAGCTCCTAAAAATGAATATGATCCCCAGGCACCAAGAGATACACCAAAAGCGCTCACTTCAAATGCTGGCTGAATAACAGGAGCTGTTGAAAACTGAGTACCGCGCCATACGTATCGGCTCATTATGTCTGCACCAATACTAGCATCAAAAATACCTGAGTTTTCTTCAGAGTTTTCATCTTGGGCAATTGTCTGATTCATGGTTCCTATTAAACCTACAATTGCTAATAATGTAAATAGTTTTTTCAACATGATTATACGTTTTATGTTTAGTCATGTCAAAAGTAAATAGTGCAATCGTTTGAATTGATAGTGTGAATACCGAATTTTTGTTCCGAATTTTACCGAAATGTTAACAAGATGTTAGTGCGAGGTTGTTTTTTTGGAAGCTCTTTAATTGGCAATTGGTCAGGTGTTTATGTTGATAATATGGTTTTTGTGTAGATTGTTGCGTTTACGTGAAATACGTAAAAAGCATCTTTTTTTATAATTCTACAATTTTGTTTTTTAAAGCATATTTTACCAGGTCGACACTTGATTTTAGATTGAGTTTTTGCATTATATGGCTTTTATGGGATTCTACCGTTCGGATGCTAATAAATAAACTGTCAGCAATTTCCTGGTTGGTTTGGCCTTCTGCAAATAGTTTCAGAATTTCTAATTCGCGCTTACTCAGAGTTTCAGTTATTTCCTGACTTTCTTGTTCTTGTTTAATATTTTTAACATAGCTTTTTAAAATCATTTGTGAGATATTCTCATTGTAATATTCCTCTCCATTATAAACTGCTTTGATGGCATCCAACAGTTCAGGTTTAGATGTATTCTTTGGCAAATACCCTTTTGCTCCGGCTTTTATTGCGTTAAGAATAAATTCCTCATTCATATACATGGAGAGAATAAGTACTTTAATATTTTCATATTCTTTCATCACATAATTGCATAGCTCAATGCCTGACTTGCCGGGCAATGAAATATCCATTAATATCACTTCGGGTTGACTTTCATTAATCATTTCATCAATAGTATCGCCGCATTTTGCCTCTGAAACTATTTCAATACCGGGTTCGTTATGCAGCAATGATTTTATTCCGTCTCTAACTATCTGATGATCATCAACTATGGCTACTTTAATTTTACTCATGCTATGTCCGAAATTTTAGGAACTCTTACTTTTATAAGTGTGCCTGAATTATTATGTGATGTAATTTCAAATTTACCATTTAATATTTTAATTCTTTCACGCATATTATAAATTCCGTTACCGCTGTTTTCTGAAATTTGAGATAATTCGAATCCCTTTCCATTGTCTTCTACCATCAAACTAATAAAATCTTTTCCGGCAATTAACTGTACTTTAATTTCAAGAGCTTTCCCATGCTTCATGGCGTTCGATATACTTTCTTGAGCTATGCGATAAAGGTAAGTAATTGTTTGGTTAGATGATTTAAAGTTTTGTCCAATAGAGTCATAAACTACGCTTACTTTACTTGAATTATTAATACTTTCGCAAAGCTGTTTCAGTGCTTTTTCCAGTCCAAATTCAGTGAGAACAGGAGGCATAATATCGGTTGAAATTTGACGTGTTTCAGCAATTAGGTCGTCCAATTCTTTTTTAATTTTTTCTAATGTTTGAATCGTTTGGCTTTGGTTTGTAAGCTCAAAACTTTCCATAAATAGCTTTAGCGCAATCATTTTTTGTCCCAGACCATCATGTAGGTCACGGCTAATTCTTTTGCGCTCTCGCTCCTGTCCATCATAAACTGCAGATAGTTTTTGTTCTCGTTCTTTTTCCAGGGCGTTTTCAATATTTTTGCGTTTTGTAATATCTCGAATTACACAAGCATCAATTTTTTCACCTTTATAGTCAATAGTCCCTTTTTGAATTTCTACAGGGAACCGCTCCCCGGATTTTTTTTGAGCCAATGTTTCATTACTCCGACTATTTACATCATCTGTGGGTTGTATTATTTGATCTAACTGTATATCCATTAGCTCCTTATTCGAATAACCCGTTAGTTTCTCAAGGGCTTTGTTTACTAAAATAGTTTTCCGGTTTTTATGCAGATAGATGCCATCAATGGTGGCATTATAAAAATGTGTTAGTCGCTCCTCTCTCTCTTTTAGTTGGCTGGTTTGTCGTAATATGGTTTTAGCCATAGAATTAAATGCTGTTACCAGATTTCCTACTTCATCATTTGTATTGAGCTCAATATTAACATCATAGTTTCCTTCCTCGATTTGTTCTGCAGCATCTTTGAGTTTTCGAATTGGAGCAATAATATGCGAAGCAAAGAAAACCGAAAGCCCGATAATTATAAGTCCTAATAGTATTGTAATATAAAGTATATCATTTCTGCTTCTGTGAAGAGGAACCATGGCTTCATCAAAGTCAATTTCAGCTAATAATACCCAATTAAGTTCTTTGAGATTTAAAGGTGCAAAGGCACTAAATACGCTAATATTGCGATAATCATCTACAATACTAGTTCCTGTGTGGCCTTCTAAAGCGGCTAAGCTGGCTTTTGTTTTCACTTTAGTTTTAAGTACGCTGTTGGGTCTAAACCTACTGGTACTGCGCATTAGATAATCATCACCTACAAGGTAAGATTCGCCGCTTAGCCCAAATCCAGAAGTAGTAGACTCTTCCAACATAATGTCGTTAATGGCTTTCAACGAGATTCGCAATGCAATAAAGTTTTTCTCAGAGGCTATACCTGGGATTTTACTTGCGACATACATACCCGGCTCCTCTGCTTGTAATTCAAAATTGAAGTCTGAAATTGCTGAGAACTCCTGGGCTGATTTACTCTGGTATGTTTGGCTTAAAATTGTCAGGGTAGAATCAGGCTTTTTTATTTGATAATTAAAAATAGAATCGTTTTTAGAAATTTTGGAGATTAATAATTCATTATTACTACCGATTATTACAAAATAATAGTAAGGGCTATTGTTTACAAAACTTAGTATGTCTTTTAAGTTACTTTTTAGTTGAATGACATCTTTGTTGTTGTCCATCAATGTTTTTGCAAGGTTTTTCACATTCGTAGATGATGCCAAAAGATGTGTTTCATTTTTCCGGTCATTGATAAATGACTCTAGCTGCCTTTGTTTTACAACTCGAATTGAGGTTAATTGCTCAAAGGTTCTTTCGTTAATAGTTTGCTCATTCATTCTAAAATAGTACAAGCTCACAGCAATCATACTGCTAAGTCCAATTCCAATGAATAGAATGAGTAACCGATATTTTAATGGTATTGAATTCAATTTATTGATTATTAATTTACGAATATATTAAAAATCTGGTGTTAGCGTCACCATCTTGCTACTGCTTTATTAAAATCAATCTTTCAAATATTTTATCTTACATTTGCTCATCCGTTTTGCAATTCGTAATTTGCGAGGTTATAGACGAGATTTATGGGGCTGTTTTTTCATATTGGACGATATAGTAGTTTTATATTCAAAGTGTTTGGTAAACCTGAGCGCTTCAATATCTATTTCACAAACTTTTTTCGTGAAGCATGGAGTTTAGGAATAGGTTCTCTGGGTATTGTGGTAATCATAAGTTTCTTTATGGGAGCAGTTGTAACGCTGCAAACTGCCTATAACTTTGAAAGTCCCATTATTCCGCTTTATTTAATAGGATTAACGGCGCGTGATTCAATGCTTTTGGAGTTTTCTTCGACCATTGTGGCTTTGATTCTTGCCGGTAAAGTGGGCTCCAATATTGCCTCAGAAATGGGTACAATGCGAGTTACCGAACAGATAGATGCCCTTGAAATAATGGGTATAAATCCGGCTGCATTTTTAGTTAGACCGAAGATATTGGGAATGATCTTTATTGTTCCATTTCTTACTGTTATTAGTATGTTTATTGGAATGGTGGGAGGATTTTTGGCATCTGTTGGAACAGGAGTGTTGTCCGCACATGATTATATTTATGGGTTGCATTATGCTTTCATTCCATGGTACGTTTTTTATTCCTTAATAAAGTCTGTGGTTTTTGCATTCTTATATACAAGTGTACCCGCTTATTTTGGCTATCATGTAAAAGGCGGAGCATTGGAAGTTGGCAAGGCGAGTACCAGAGCTGTGGTAATTAGCAGCATTTTAATATTGATATTTAACTTGATTCTAACGCAGTTGTTATTGGCATGATTACAGTAATAGATTTACATAAAGAGTTTGCAGGCCGTACAGTGCTCGAATCAGTTACCGTTGAATTTGAGAAGGGGAAAACTAATCTCATAATTGGTCAAAGTGGATCAGGTAAAACGGTATTGCTTAAGTCAATTGTGGCTTTGCACAATATTGACGGAGGTAGTGTATTATATAATGGGAGGGATTTTCATAAATTAAATAAACGCAAGCAAAAAGATGTACGCCGCGAAATGGGTATGCTATTTCAGGGTAGTGCATTATTTGATTCATACACAGTGGCCGATAATGTTCGGTTTCCGTTAGATGTGTTTACGAATCAAAGTAAAAAAGAGAAAATGAAACGTGTGGAGTTTTGCCTGGACAGGGTAAACTTAAAGGAAGCAGATCATTTATTACCATCAGAAATAAGTGGAGGAATGCAAAAACGAGTTGCCATTGCTCGTGCTATTAGTATGAATCCAAAATACTTGTTTTGCGATGAACCTAATAGTGGTTTGGATCCCAAAACAGCAGTTCTCATTGATGAATTGCTCATGGAGCTTACCCATGAGTTCGGAATGACAACTATTGTAAACACACACGATTTGAATTCAATGGTAGGAATAGGTGAAAAAATAGTATTTATACAAAAAGGACAGGTTGAATGGGTTGGTTCTAAAGACAATTTACTTCAAACGGATAATAAAATCGTCAAAGATTTTATCTATTCGTCAAAGATTTTGCACGATTCGTCTATTTGATGAATCATCGATATGAAGTGATTAAAAAAGCAACGCAACCCTTTATTCATGCGTATTATCAGTTAATAGCGACGACAAATCGGACAGTTATCATTCTGATTAAGGTTTTAATCCGATAATACCGTGGAGTCGTCAAAACTAAGTTGCTGACAAAGACTTGAACCCAATTTTGGGTTATATTTGCAAAGATGAAGAAGTTTCAATTTATAACACGATAAAATTTTAATTATGAGGCGCATAATTATACTTATTACATCAATGTTTCTGTTAGGTACACTAGCCGCAGAGAACTTTTATTGGATGAATGGATCAGGTAACTGGAGTGATCCGGAACACTGGTCGACAGATCGAAATGAATTTAAGCCAAACGGTGAAGTACCTGGAGAGAATGATGATGTTTTCATTCTGGATAACTGCACTGATCTTACCATTCAGTTAAATGAAAACACTACCATTTATAACTTGCATTGGGAAGCCGGAAAAATTGATGGTTTCGAAGGTGCAAAACTGACTGTTTCAGGTGAGTTAAAAACTTCAGAAGCAGTCACAAATGATATGATTGATAAAACAATCATAAAAGGTAGTGGTAACTTAAATAACCTAAATCTTACAGAAGATGTAAATATTGATGAGGAGAATATAAGCGCCCAAGCTCCTAAATATAAATCACAAGACGAAAAATTCGGTTACGAAGTTAAAGCTGCCCCAACCTTTACGGCAGTTGATGTTACAAATGCCTCATGTAACGGTCTTGGTGATGGAATAATTCAAATTACAGTTGACGATGCCGATGAATACTAAATCGATGATGGAGCTTCATGGCAAGCAAGTAATGAGTTTTTTGGCCTTTCTGCCGGTTCATATACGGTAAAAGCTAGAAAAGGTGTTGATGAAACTGCATGGGCAGGCAACCCTGTAGTACTTACAGAACAAGATCCGCTTTCATATGATGGTGCTGATATCACTCATGTTACTTGTAAAGGAGAAAATGATGGTACAATTACATTAAATGTGTCTGGTGGAACGCCACCTTATACATATGATGCAGGTGGTGGCCTTTCTCAGACAGGAGATAATTTTTTCGAAAATTTAGCTCCTACAAGCTATACTTTCAACATTACTGATGATAACGGATGTCCATTTGGGCTTCCTGTACAAAGTAATAAACTTACAGTATTAGAAGCCGCAGTTGCATTAAGTATTGTGAGTACTACTCCAACACCAGTTACTTGTGGTGGTGCAGATGATGGTGAAATGGAGATTACAGTTTCTGGTGGACAACCAGATTATACCTATCAACTTGTTGGTACAATTCAAGGAAATACGCATACGTTTACGACCTCTGCTACAACACATACTTTTACTGGATTACCAGGTGATGATTATTCAATTACTGTAACCGATGATTATGGTTGTACTCAGCCCGATCCTGCTTGGGTTATTACAGTTACAGAACCTCTTGCACTTACAATTAATAACGTAAATGTAACAGATGTAACAGGCTGTGCTGGAAATACTAATGGAGCACTTCAAATTAATGCTGTAGGTGGAACTGGAACTAAGTTTTACTCCATTAATGGTGGCGTATCTTATTTCCCAGTAGGAGGTGTGTTTAATAATTTACCTGCTGGCAGTTATAATGTTCAGGTAAGAGACCAAAATGGTTGTGTGGCTGTATGGGGTGGAAATCCTGTTGTAATTGACGAGCCTGATTCAGTTAAAATAGATGCACACAATATTGTTCAACCAACTTGTTTTGGCGATAATGGAACAGTAACTATTACGGCTGTAAGTGGTGGTGATGGTGGTCCTTATGAATATTCAAGCGATAATGGAACTACATGGCAACCAGGTAATGTATTTAATTTACCAGATGGTACATATAATATGGTTGCCCGCGATGGCAATAATTGTGAGAGTGCTCCTCTTGAAGTAGTAATTACTGAGCCAACTCAGGTTACTCATTCAGTAAATATTACAGATGCACTTTGTAATGGTGATGCCAATGGAGCAATTGAAGTTACTGCTGCCAATGGTGGAAATGGAACTTACGAGTTTGCAATAGATGGAGCATGGACAGGTATTATAGCCAATCCACATACGTTTAATGGGTTAGCTGCAGGTAATTACGATATTCAAGTAAGAGATGGAGATGGATGTTTATCAGTTGAAACAACAGAGACTGTTAACCAACCAGATCCAATCAACTTTGGAACTGATGTAACTACAGTATCTTGTAATGGTGGCTCAGATGGGGAGATTGAGGTAATTAATGTTACTGGAGGAACTGCTCCTTATACTTATAGTAACGATGGTGGAGCCACATGGCAAGCAAGTGCTACTTTTAGCAACTTAACTGCAGCTTCATATGATATACAAGTACGTGATGTAAATCTTTGTACTAGTGCAGTGCAAGCAACAAATGTAGCTGAACCTGGAGTAATTAATTTTACACCTGTTACTAATAGTCAGGTTACTTGTAATAGTGGTAACGATGGTGAAATAGAAATAACCAATGTGACTGGCGGAACAGGTCCATTCACATATAGTAATAATGGCGGTACTACATGGCAGGCAAGTGCTACTTTCAGCAACTTATCTGCTGGTGATTATGACATGCAAGTACGTGATGCTAACCTTTGTGTTAGCGCGGTACAGCAAGTTACAATTACTGAACCTGCCGCAATTACGTTTACGCCTGTTAAAAATCAGGATGTAACTTGTAATGGAGGTAGCGATGGTGAAGTTGAAATTACTTTAGCCGCCGGAGGTACAGCACCATATACTTACAGTAGTGATGGTGGAACCAGTTGGCAAGCTTCTGCAACATTTAGTAGTTTAGATGCAGGAACGCACAACATGCAAGTGCGCGATGTAAATCTTTGCTTGAGCGCAATTATTCCTGTAACAGTTACAGAACCAGATGCAATTACATTTACTCCAGTAGTAAATCAGAATGTTTCATGTAACGGAGGAGCCGACGGTGAAGTTGAAATAACAAACGTAGCTGGCGGAACAGCACCTTATGAATATAGTAACGATGGCGGAGCCACATGGCAAGCCGGTGCTACATTTGCAGGTCTTACCGCAGGTGATTATGATATGCAGGTACGCGACGTAAATTTATGTACTACTGCATCTCAACAAGTTACGGTAACTGAACCTGATGCTATTGCATTCAATACTGATGTTACAAACTCAACTTGTAATGGTGCTGATGATGGTGAAATTCAAGTTATTAATGTAACAGGTGGAACACCACCTTATGAATATAGTAACGATGGAGGAGCTACATGGCAAGCCAATAACACATTTAGTGGTTTAGCTGTAGCTTCATACAATATACAAGTACGTGATGCTAATTTATGTACAAGTACAATTCAGGCTACTCCAATTACTGAACCGGATCCAATTAACTTTAATACTGACGTAGACAATGTAACTTGTAATGATGGTGGAGATGGACAAATTGAAGTAATCAATGTAACAGGTGGAACAGCTCCATATGAGTATAGTAATGATGGTGTAACCACATGGCAAGCCAGTCCAATATTTGGGACATTATTAGCAGGTAGTTATGATATGCAGGTTAGAGATGCTAATTTATGTCTAAGTGCTATTCAGGCTACTCCTGTAACAGAACCAGATGCCTTGGCATTTAATACAAATCTTACGCATGTAACTTGTAATGGTGGTGCTGATGGTATTATTGAGATTATAAACGTAACAGGTGGAACAGCACCTTATGAGTATAGTATAGACAAAGGAACTACGTGGCAAGCAGGCAATACATTTAATGGATTAACAGCCGGGCCTTATAACGTAGCTGTGCGTGATGTAAATCTTTGTGAAAGCGATCCTTTAGTCGTTACAATTTTAGAACCTGATGTTGTTGATTTTGACACTGATATGACACCAGTTTCTTGTAATGGTTTAGCAGATGGTGAGATTGAAGTAATCAACGTAACTGGCGGAACAGCACCTTACACATACAGCAACGATGGTGGAGCCACATGGCAGGCCGGAGCCACGTTTGCAGGTCTTGTAGCCGGAGATTATGATATCCAGGTACGTGACGTAAATCTTTGTATAAGTGCTATTCAAACAGTAACAGTAACTGAACCAGATCCAATTAATTTCGCAACTGATATGACACCGGTTACTTGTAACGGAGGAGCAGATGGATCAATTGAAGTAATTAATGTAACAGGTGGAACTGCACCTTATGAATATAGTAACGATGGTGGCGCCACATGGCAAGCCAGTCCAATATTTGGTGGTTTAGTTGCTGCAACTTATAATATGCAAGTACGCGATGCAAACTTGTGTACTAGTGCAGTTGTGCCAACAGATGTAACACAACCAGATGCTATTGCTTTTGTACCTGTTGTAAATCAGAATGTAACATGTAATGGTGATTCAGATGGTGAAATTGAAATTACCAATGTGACCGGAGGTATTGCACCATATGAATATAGTAACGATAACGGAGTTACTTTCCAGGCAAGTCCTATATTTAGCGGATTGTCAGCAGGAGATTGTGATATGGTTGTGCGCGATGCTAATCTTTGTGTAACGGCATCACAACAAGTAACTATTACTCAGCCAGACCCTATTACCTATGATGCAGCTGTAAATCAGAATGTAACATGTAACGGTGGAAGTGATGGTATTATTGAAATAACAAATGTATTAGGCGGAA
>PKTE01000307.1 GCA_002869335.1 Salinivirgaceae bacterium
ATTGATCCTGAACCTGAATCTTGATCAGTACCAATTGTAAAATAGTATGGTGCTGAACCATCATAAGTGTTGCTTATTGCACTATACATATCCCAAACTACTGTTCCATTAGGTGCAGGATAGACATCTGTAGTATAAAAGGCATTCCAAACACCAGGAGTATATCCAACCGAAGAATGTCCACTGGTTATAATATCATGAAGTTCCTGCTTTAAAGCAGAACCTGTAAGTCCCGATGCTGAATTATAATAGCCCGCAGGAACCTGCGCTAACAAGCTATTAACAAATAAAAATAGGGTTATGAAAGTCAGGATGCTTCTCATAATTAAGCATATTTAGTGTTAATATTTTTTCATCTACAAATCTTTCTGAACGCAAGGAATGGTTCCGTCGGTTTTATAATTTTCATTTCCTGCAGTACCATTGAATGGCACGATTACAAAATAATACGACTGATTGGCGCTTAGGTTACTCCATAAAAAGGAATTCTGAGCTCCAGTTACTATTTTCAGGTATTCTGACGTAGTATAAGTTGTTCCATCTACCGGTGCTACAAAATCACCACATCCTGTCGTATTCATCATAATTAAATAATTACCAGGTGTTTCGGCATTTTCCCAGCTCAATGTGATTGATTTTGCTTGTCCAAAATCTGCCACATGATTAGTAGGTTCTGGTTTAACTCCTACAGTAACGTCTCCATTACATGTCACAATTGCACCATTGGCATCTCCTCCACCCGATATTACTATATTTTCACCATTATATGTTGCTTCAGATAAGCCGGATTTTAATCTCACATAAATAGTGGTTTCTGCTCCGTCAAAACTGCTCAATGTAATCGGATTTGTGGCAGAAAAATCCGATGTGGATATTTCATAATTAGCAGGTGCTGTCAAAATAACATCTGAACCATCTAAATCAGTTCCTGAAATAGTAAAACTTTGAACCGTTGATGAGCTTGCTCCCTGCGCATAAGTAAATCCGCTTAATGTTGAAGGAGATACTATTAATGTTGAAGTTGCTCCTGCTGATTCACCTTCAATTTTAATATCATCGATGTAATAGTATTCTGTAGAATTGTTATTGTTTGCAGCAATTTTTAGTTCCACTGTCGAAGATCCATCAGGAATTGAAATTTCCACATTGGCAAAACCAGTTGCTCCGTCACCGTTGACAGTCATTGGAGTTCCTGCTGTTGTATATGCAGTATTGGATGCTGTATAGCCCCAACTCACATTATATGTACCATCGGTAGGATCGCTTTCTTGTATGGTTATATCCGGAGTAGCGGGAAATCCTGCTCCGTCAACATTTACAAATATCTGAAGAGCATCGGCATTTTCAATACCTCCCGCTGAAGCATCTGAAATATAAACTTTGACAGAAGAATAGGCTGAAATATCAACGGAACTCAATGTTATTGAGCTGGTTCCACCAATCCTATATCCGTTACCTGTTTTACCATAAGCGGCATCAACACTTCCATCGCCGGTATAACTCCAGTTGGGTGTAGTTCCGTCAAAATCCTGAATGGCAATAGCTCCACTTGTGCCGGCTACATCTGTTGTGGCGTTTGCAGTTGGAATAGTTCCTCCTACATTAAAATCAATATTGACTCCTGAATTTGTGTACGACCACATTTTGAAATAGTATGTTGTTTCAGCTGACAAACCTGTAAAAGCATAACTACCTAACCCATGTGAAACTTTCACAACTCCTGTTCCATCTGATAAGTCAGTATCTGTAGAAGGATCAGTACCATCCACGGGGTTGGTAAATAAGTTAGTTGTGTTTACTTTAATAATATAACCGTCAGGTGCTTGTGTACCTGCAACAGCATCTGTCCATGTTAAATTTATTTGAGAGGATCTTCCAGCTACAGCAGAAAAGGCAGTTGCCTGATTGCTTGGTTCTGGGTCAATCTTTCCACCTCCCCATATTTCATTCACATATTCAGGGTGATCAATAAATGGATTTCTATTCCCTTGAATACTGTATACAGCATCATTTCTGTCAATTTCTTTCTGTGAAACAGGATCATTGGCGTGCCATTCCAAAAGCATATTTAAGGCCCAATCTGTATAAACCTGATCTGAAGTTCCATTCAGCATATCTGATCCTGGCCAGCCAGAGATCACATCTTCATAGCGGGTTGCCATGTAAAAGTATGAACGGGCAAAGTCTCCTTTGAATTCATCTATTGGTTCAAATACATCACCCGAATATCCCGGATAAGAGCTTGAACCTTTTTTAGAGCCATTTTGAGATGTACAACTCACAGAACCCACTTCGCCAAATGGTAAATTTCCTCTTTGTCCATTCACATAGCCATCTGTCAAATACAAATGAAATAAATCAGTATACATTGGATAACCATCATTGAACCAACTCTTTGGAAAACTATGTTCCCGATTATAGCAGCTTCCTTCACCTGAATAATTTCCACACTGATCACTAACAAAAGTCCAATTATATGGATCTGCTCCGGTTGGGTTCTCCGAATACATATCTAGCGGACTTCCGTCATTCTCATAATAATCATCTACATCAGTAGTTTGAAAATGTGTCCATAATGCATCATAGGTTTGTGCACTATGCCCATCAATTATATTGAATAATTGTGTTTTAAGCGTGTATCCAGTACCTGTAGCAGCATCGTAATACCCACTTGGAATCTGGGCATATCCAATAGTATATACCGATACTAAAACTATAAATAGAATAAATTTTTTCATCTGTTGTTGGTTTATAAACTCAAAAAATTAGTTGCTCTACCTTTCTAATTGATAAGTATTTTACGCATTTCAGTACTATTGCTTCCCTGAATACAAATCAGATAGATACCCGTACTTAATTGAGAGGTATTAATAATTCCCTTGTCTTTTATCATTTTCGATGCAACTCTCCTACCCTGAAGATCATATAACTCAATGGTATTCAATCCTTTTGCCACAATATTAACTTCCGAAGTAGCTGGATTCGGATAAACATGCAATACTTGAGCTTCATCATAATCAATACCACTTGCATATTGTATTCCGAAAACATATATCTGATCTATTGCAACCCGGTTCTTCCATGTATCTGAACACTTTGATGTTCCCTCAATTTTGAGTGTATAATCTCCCTGAGTTGCAGTATAAGCAACTAAATCCAAATCAAGCATAGCCCAGCTTCCAGCATCATCTTCAGAAATGGCTATATCGCCTCCACCTTCTGTCGCAATTGAATAACATTGTGTTTCATTTACATAAATGTTTATCTCACCTCCATTGAAATCTTCAAAATAATACCACATGCCAATCCTAAGGTCACTCACATTTGCAAAAGTATGCTCAACACTTGAAGTATAATAGGTTATTTCAGCAGGATTACCTGCATCAAAAAGCAATGCGTTTCCCGTAAATTCTGCTCCTCCCCATACTGAACTTATTGTGGCTTCAGCATCAGGATAAGTATCATTAGTAACAATCCATTCGCTTAAATCAGATTCAAAATCATCGCTAAAAATTAGTATTGGAGCACCAGGAGTTATTGCCTCCGTTGATGGTATTGTACCATCTAGTTTGAAATCTATATCTGTATTATAATTGGCAAAAGACCATGCTTTGAAATAATAAGTCGTTTCTGAATCTAACCCACTAAAAGTATGAGTTTCGGTACCATAAGCAACTTTTATTAGTGCCGTTCCATCAGACAAATTGGTATCTTCGGCTGGCTCTGTTCCATCTACAGGATCAGAAAAGGTACCTGTTGTATTTGCTTTTATAACATATCCGTCAGGCAAATTGACACCTGTAGCATCAGTCCATGTGAGACTAATTGTTGAATAATTAGTTGCTACCGCTGAAAATGATGTCAACTGATTATCTGGTTCCGCATTCACAGTACCTCCACCCCAAATTTGATTTACAAATTCTGGATGATCAATAAATGGGTTTCTATTGCCCTGTATTCCATACACAGCATTATTTCTATCAATCTCTTTCTGTGATACAGGATCATTAGCGTGCCATTCCAAAAGCATACTTAATGCCCAATCTTCGTATACCTGATCTGAACTTCCATTGAGCATTGGGCTGCTCCAACCAGACACAACATTTTCATAACGTGTTGCCATATAAAAATACGTGCGGGCAAAATCTCCCTTAAACTCATCAATTGGTTCGAATACTGTTCCACTATAGCCAGGATATGAACTAGTACCTTTCTTTGAACCATTTTGAGATGTCCATGAAGCTGTTCCAACTTCACCAAAAGGCAAATTACTACGTTGTCCATTTACATAGCCATCTGTTAAATACAAGTGAAATAAATCTGTATACATAGGACTAGCATCATTAAACCAACTTTTAGGAAAACTATGCTCGCGATTATAGCAACTCCCCTCGCCAGTATAACTTCCACATTGATCGGTAACAAAAACCCAATTGTATGGATCTGTACCTGTTGGATTTTCAGAATACATATCTAACGGACTACCATCATTTTCATAATAGTTATCTACTTCTGTAGTTTGAAAATGTATCCACAAAGAACTATAGGTTTGAGCACTATGCCCATCAATAATATTATAAAGTTGCGTTTTTAAAGTATAACCTGTACCCGTTGCAGCATCATAGTATCCGGCAGGTTGTGCCTGTATTGTAATGTAAACAAATAACGTAAATAATAGTGTAACAATTCTTCGCATATCAAGTTGGTTTAAATAAATTGGGTAAATATACTTAATAGAAAGCTTTTTGAAATGAAAAAATTACAACCTAATTATTAACAATTTATAATGTCCCACGGCTGCGTGTGTTACGAGGCACAACAAACGTTAGTTTATACTAATTCTAAATAAAAATAGATCATGTATGCTAGATTACTAACTATTTATGAGAAAAATTTCCTAAATATTAGAACTAAAGCAGAATATAATCCTAACGATAAAATGAAATAAAATTAAGTATTTTAAAGGCTAATTATTGCCTTTGGCAAATAACACGAAACGGACAATAACTACATTTGGATTGATCTTCAGTTTGTGAAAATGAGATATTAGGATCAAATAAATCTTCTAATACGCGATTCAATCCTTCATCGAACTCTACTTTTAATTCATTATATCCAACTTCCTTACGATCAGAAAACGCCACCTCTTTCGGAGGCTTATCATCCTGAATATAAAGCAATGAAGGAACTATTTCTTTTTCTTCAGCAATGGCTTGTGACTCCATAATTTTTGCATACAAATATGCCTGAAAAGCTCCATCTGATCTATCGGGATTATCAAACTCAAATAATGCATCAAATTTAACTTTGCTTTTGACAGGTGTTCTTCCGGTTTTATAATCAATTACCCAAAGTTTGTTTTCCACCTGGTGTAATCTATCAATCTTTCCAGCAAGTTTTATTTGTTTTTTATCACCAAAAGTATAATCTGACACATACTTATTCTCTAATCCAATAATAGTAAAAAGATCTGCGTTAAAATCATTCTTAATCATACGTTTAACGTATCGTAGAACAACCTGTTCAATTAATTCTACCTGCCCATTTTCATCACGATGAACCACAATATCGCTGAAGTATTTTTGCATACTTTCAGCTATTTTTTCCTGAATAAGACTATCATTATCCAGCTTCTGTAATTCATTTTTTGATACAACTCTACCTAAATTTACAAATGAACCATATAAACTCTCCATGGTCTCATGAAAAATAAGCCCAAAAATTCGCTGATCCACACCCGGTTCAATCTTTTCCGGTTCTTTCATTCCGGCAATATAAGTGAAGTAATATTTAAGCTTACAATTCAAAAATGTGTTTAATTGCAAGGGATACATCAACCTTTCACCAGTCAAATATTTGTTTAGCTCCTTTTGGATATCCTCATTTTTTTCAATGGTAATCTCTTTTGGAATTTGCGCTTTCACTTGATGCGACTTTCTAACTTCAGAAATTTTAGCATCCAGTTCGAAAGCCATTTGCTGTAAGAACCTTGACTTTTCACCATAATTATTATCATTTTCATTTGAATTATAGATAAAGGTCAGATTACTGGTTCTTTGCACAGACCTATAAAAATAGTAAGCAAAAATGGCATCCTGATGCTCATAAGTTAGCAATCCATAGGCTTTTCTGAGGTTATATGGAATAAAACTGGGAGCTACACTTGCAGAAGGCAAAAATCCTTCATTTGCGCTCAACATAATTAAATTATCAAAATCTAGTGCACGCGCTTCTATCAAACCCATCAGCTGATTTCCCTTTAGTGGCTCTCCTTCCAAAGTAATATTAATAGAAGTAATTACTTTTTGTATAAGATTAATGATCATAGATTGACCCATTTTGATATTGGTCATTTCTATCTGTTTTTCAACTTGATTTAAGGCACGAAATACCCTAAGTGCGGCTTCTGTATTTATGGTAGATAGCTTATTATTCTCTCCTTCCCTATCAATAAGCGATACCAAAACTTCTTTCAAGTATGAGATAACACCTACGCTATCGTCAGGAAAACAAACACTTGCATCAGATAACTGTGCAAGTTCTTTCTGACTCACATAAAATCTGTTTTG
Organism: Salinivirgaceae bacterium; assembly: GCA_002869335.1. Taxonomy (GTDB): domain Bacteria; phylum Bacteroidota; class Bacteroidia; order Bacteroidales; family Salinivirgaceae; genus Salinivirga. The sequence continues at coordinate 6,570 of PKTE01000307.1, forward strand.
TGTTCTTATTTCTTCCAAAATTGCCTCTATTCCTGAAGCCTCCCAAACAGGTTGCTGCAATACATTCACTACCCATTGTGAAGAAAAGTGTATCTCTCCTTTGATTTTCCGTCTATGATGCGGCATTTCCAACAATAAAGAAACAATGCCAAAAAGGCCTGTGCTTCTTAGCGGCAGTCCCATGGTTATATTAAGGATATTTGTGGACGAAACTGAATGCAACACAGGTATTAAAAGTGTTTCATCGCCCAAAATAATTCCATTTTGTGAAGGGTCATCAGAACTATTAAACTCGGTTTCTATTTGCTTAGTAAGTTCCTGAGCCATTTCCACTTCCCCGGGAACTCCAATCATTTTGAATTGGGATAGATTACTCAAATTGTCAAAATCCTCAACATTACTGAGCGCATTTGGAAACTCTTTCAGGTTTTTTCTCATAAAAAAGCCAGCTTCCTGCAATGCATCGTTGATGTAATATTGATCGTAATCCCAGTAAAATAAACCACCACTATCTTTACAATATGAAAAAATCTGCCTTTCAGATGAACTAATTGCATTAAAACCTATAAAAACAGGAATTTTGCCTTTCAAATCCAGGGTGCCATTTTTTGCTTTTTCAGCCACCAATCTGTAAAGCATACCATCATAACCCTTTTGCTCTGCAATAAGTGTCTTGCGGAATTCATCATACAAAGGGTTCAAAATTTTCCAAAAATGCAAAAAGCGTCCCCTTATTTTGTTTTTATCTCTTTGTCCAGATCCTTTATACAGCGCTTCCCAAAATTTCTTTACCAACTGAAGTTTTTCTTCATCTCCAACATCAAATAACGCATCAATTTCCTTAATGTCAACTATATACCTAAAAAGCCTCGAAGCATCTACCAGATATTTATCTATATCGTCGAAATCAGCTATGATCATTTCTCCAAAAAACCAAAACTGCTCAATGCTCTCGGGATTAGCCACTTTATTTTTATAAAGTTCATATAGTTTTAATATGGCAGGGATGGTCTCAATCTGGTCAAGATTGCTATATTTTGCTATAAATTCCTGAATGGTATAAGTTGCCGGTGAAAGTACTGGCTTATCAATTGTTTTAGATAAGGTATATTTCAAAAACAGGCTGGTTCTTTTACCCGGTGTAATTAAAAGATAATCAGACAAATCATAATTACCTCTTTTCAATAAATCTTCAATTACAAGGGCTGCAAATTTCTTCATAAATCAATTGATATTTAAAACTTAAAATTAGCAATTAATTTATGGGAAGAAAGTTTTATAAATGTCAAATTAGTGCACGAATATAATTTCAATAGCTATCAACGCTCTTCAACCTCTAAAGAAGTATGGGCTAGTATTAAAATACTTAGGTAAAGCAAATAAAAATAGCTTTAACGCATGTAATATGAAGGATATGGAGTATTCGGTATAGATGAGTAATCAGCTCTTTCTACCATCAAAACGTATCACAGAGCTCATTCCATTGTGAAAAATTCCCTCATCCAAATGAACTATCTCTTTTCGAAGTTCCTTAATATCATAGTCAGCAAAATCATGCTGTAGCTCCTCAATTGAGTATAGCATATCGATATTCTTTGGTCCACCACCAGAATCACTTTCGGAGATCATAGATAACTGCTCTTTGCTAAATCCTTCAATAATAAATCGTCCTCCCCGTTTCAAATAAGTACCCAGTAACCTATGATATTTTTCTCGTAAACCGGGAGCAAAATGCGTAAAAACTAAGCTCACAGCATCGTATAATTCTAAATCAAAAGCTAACTCTGTTAATTCTCCTACTTTATAATCAATTTCTACATTATATTTCTGAGCTAGTTTTTCAGCTTTTCGTTTTCCCTCTATACTTTGGTCAAAAGCATGTACTTCCCATCCAAGGCGAGCGGCATATATACCATTCCGACCTTCACCTTCTCCTGGCAATAAGATTTTACCTGGTTTCATTCCATCTATTCTATACTTAAACCAACTATTTGGTTCCTCACCATAAGCATATTTGGTATTACCGTATCGTTGATCCCAAAATTCTTTCATAATTTTTAAGACCATTAAAAAAGAAAAAAGTTTAAGACCAGCGTATCTTTTAATATGAAAATTCTTTAACATCTAAATTCTTATTTGTAACTTGTCCAAATAAGAATCTGGGAAACACGCAATTAATAATTAACAATTAAACAAAATTGCCATGAAGAAATTTTTTAAAGTCCTACTTTGGATTGTCATAATGTTGGCAGCCATAATCTTAATTGGCGCATTTTTCTTACCATCAAAGATTGAAGTTAAGGTAACTAAAGAAATGAAAGCTGATCAAAAAGCTATTTTTTATTACGTAAATAACTTAAAGGTTAACGGTGAATGGAGCCCATGGGAAGGTGTCAGTGAAATAAAGTATGGCGAAATTGCTGAGGGACAAGGAGCCACAATGACCTGGAAAGATGAAATGGGAGGCTCTGGCAAACAGTTAATTTCTGAAAGCAAGCCATATTCATTAATTAAAACTGAACTGGATTTTGGAGAACAAGGAACTGCAAAAGCCGACTTCTTTTTTGATGAAATTAAGGACGGCACAAAAGTGACCTGGTCATTTGAATCTGATGCGCCATATCCAATGGGTAGATGGTTTGGCTTATTTTTCATTAAACCAATGATTAAAGAAAGCTATGTAAAGGGGTTAAACAATTTGGACAGTATAACTGCGCTGGTACCAAAAACCCCAATGGTTACCATAGAACAGGTTGAATCTACGCCATTACTCGGTATAAAAATGAAAAGTACTACAGAAGATATTTCATCCAATATGGCTATGATTTTCACAAAGCTTGCCGCATATATTGGTAATAATCATATAGTCCCAGTTGGGCCGCCGGTTTCTATTTGGCACTCCTGGTCACAAGAAGAAAGTGAAATGGAAGTTGGCTTCCCTATTTCACAAGAGAATAGCGGAAATGATGAAATCAAAACCCGTAATACTTATGAAGGTAAAATAGCCACATTGATGCATAAAGGGTCCTATGAAAAAACACCACAATCATGGGGAATTTTGATGCAAGCCATTCAAAAAATGGAATTAGAACAAAATGGCGCACCATACGAAGTTTATCTAACAAGCCCTGACATAGAGCCTGACACTTCGAAGTGGAAAACAAAACTTTGTGTACCGGTTAAATAAAAAAATCTTCAGCTACTTCATCCATTTTACAAGTACAAAGTAGCTGAAAATCAAATATATAAGCATATCAAATAATAAGATCTGTAATTTAGTTCTTTATTACCTTATATGATTTATCAAAACCATCACCAGATATTTTTATAAAGTAGATTCCCTTAGGAAGAATACTTGTTTTTAGGCTTATTTTAGCGTTTTTGCTATTATCTGATGTAATAACACGATGACCTAATACTATACCCAAATTATTTATAATATCGATATTAACTTTATTTGAGGAGCCATCTATAATTTCAACAACAACCTCATCATTGAATGGATTTGGATATATGTTATAAATCGGATATTCTACCATGCTATTCAAATTATTACAGTTAGTATTAAAAATTGGCGAATAATCACTTTGCCCATCAAAATCAGTTTGTTTAATACGGTAATAGTTTTCATTACTTGCATCTTTGTCTTGAAAACTATATTGCTTTTCGATCTGTGAATTACCTGCCCCATTGACAGTTCCAATTGGAATAAACTTATCGTTTATTATCTTTTCAATTGTGAAATAATCATTATTAATTTCACTATAAGTGGACCATTTAACATTGATAATTCCATTTTCACAATTGGCTTTATAGATCTTCCAGGTAACGGGTAATGGATTCTCACTTTTACTAGCTTGCGGTGTATTTCCATAAGATCCCTGATCAATTACACTTCCGCCTTCAGTTTCACCACTATTATCGTGTGTAGGATTTCCGGCATCAATGGTTGGGGAATCTGTTGAATATGAAGAGTCATCCCATGTTCCGCCTGTGGCAGCATCTGGAGGCCATATTGGAGCCTTGGCTGCCACATAAGTTCCCAATATTGACTGAACATGATAATTACCACTACCCACAAAAAGAGGATCGCTTGTAATATCGCCTGTTCCTATAGGTCCTGCATTATCAATACTTCCATCATAATCGAATAAATAAGTGTTAGTTGTATAATACGTATTATAAGATGATGAAACCGTAATACCACTTTCTGATTCCAATGTATAATATGCATCATTTCCTGCTTTGGCAACAATAATGTTATTTTGTACATCAGTACCAGTACCAGATTGAACATAAAGACCTGCACCAACTGCTGAGGCTGGAATGTCACCAGTAATTTCGATGTCGTCCAAGTAAACTGATTTTGCAATATTACCGGAATAGCCAGTAAACCTCAACTGCAAGGTCGAACCAGAAAGGCTAATTGTTGATGATGGATGCTGTGTCCAGGAATTTCTTGCAGGTGCCTCAGTGGAAAATGAAGTCCATGCTCCACCATCCAAACTATATTCAGCATTCATAGTCCCACTATTTGTTGAACCTCTATCCCAATAATTAACATCTACATTAATGTAACCTGAAATATCATATACAGGAGAAATAACGATAGCAGAACTACCCGCTCTCTCTATAGAATAACTATCTGTTCTACCAGCGCTAGAAGTTATCCAACTACCCAATGTCCAGCCACTCGCATTTGGATTAAAACTCTCACTTTCAATTGTTACACCTAATTGCTCTGCAATAGCATGTCCATTTCCATCTAATGTATTATTGTAAACTGTCGCGTTAGATCAGTTGATATGTATTCCATATTCATAATTACTATAACATAAATTATTAGTTACAGAAGCACTAGCACCATTTACACTAATTCCAGAGCCTCCTGTTGAGCCATAACTTTGTATAAATGAAATAACGTTGTAATCACCTTCAGAATATACATTATCGCCACTGGCGTTACGTACAGTAAATCCCTTTAATGTCACATAATCTAGTGCCCCAATATATACACCATTTGTTTCACCGCTTGCATCAATTACAGGAGCTTCACCCGTATGATTTTTTATGATTAATGGATTGTCTGCTGTTGGATTTAATGTTACATCGGGAGTAACTTTTTCTGTATACGTTCCTGTGTAGACCTCCAATGTTATTGGTTCAGTAAAAACATGGTACCTTTGCAGGCTAACAGACCATCAAATG
>PKTE01000037.1 GCA_002869335.1 Salinivirgaceae bacterium
TTACAGGTTTACTTTCTGTATTGGCAATTGGAACAAATGTAGATTCCATTACCGATGTTTTAAATATTAATAATGCTAGTCTGGCTGTTTGGCTTGTTTTAGGAATCGTTCTATCTGATATTTTAATGTCGTTGCCTTTTGCTAAATTACGATATGAGAATAAAGCAAAGCTATTTTCAATTTTAAAAATTGCCAATATTATTTTAAATATAGGTTTTAATGTCTTTTTCTTTTTCATTTTACCACATCTAACTCACATTGGTATTTTTAATTCAATATATTTCCCAGAATTTACTTTTGAATACGCTTTTGCGAGCAATTTACTAGCAAACATGCTCACAATTGTGTTTTTAATTCCTACCTATAATTTTAATATATCGCGATTAGATCGCAAATTAATTTTAACCATCTTTTTATATAGTTATCCAATCGTTATTAGTGGATTAGCTGGTATGATAAATGATGTTGGTGATAAATTTATTTTAGACTTTTTTATTACTGATAAAGTAGAAGCCAACTACGCTATAGGTATTTATGGTGCAAATTATAAAATTGCTACCCTAATGATCATTTTTATTCAGATGTTTAAGTTTGGCGTTGAACCATTCTTTTTCAGAATTTCACATCAAATAGATCATAAAGGAACATATGCATTTGTAACTAAGGCTTTCAGTTATATTGGCCTGTTTTTATTTGTTGCTATCATTGGATATATAGATTTAGTAAAACACTTTATTGATTCCAGTTATCATGTAGGTTTAAAGATTGTACCTTATGTACTATTGGGTAATTTCTTTTATGGAATATATTACAATGTTAGTATTTGGTTTAAAATAACCGATAAAACCAAATTTGGAATGTACTTTACGTTTAGTGGAGCTATAATTACAATAGCAATGCTTATTCTATTGGTTCCTGCATTTGGATATATGGGTGCAGCTATTGCAACTCTTATTTGTTTTGTAAGTATGGCTGTGCTTAATATTCTGATGGGTAGAAAGCATTATAAAGTTAATTATGACTGGAAGAGAATTCTTATTCTTTTAAGTTTTAGCATATTACTTGTTGTATTATTTTGGATGTTTAAAAGTGATAATCTGTTTTTGTCTTTGACATTCGGTACAGTTATTATCTTTATGTATCTTGCAAGTTTATTTGTTATTGATAAAGGTTTTTTCAAAGCAATACGTTCACATTCAGTATAATAGAAAATATTTTAAACATGAAATTGAAAGTTGTAAATAAAAGTCCCTATGATTTGAATTATGCTACAGTTGATTCAGCTGGTATGGATCTTCATGCAAATATTCAAGATGAAATGATTATAAAACCATTACAACGTGTTTTAATACCAACAGGACTTTTTATAGAATTAGAAAAAGGATATGAAGCCATGGTTAGACCGCGCAGTGGAATGGCCCTTAAATATGGTATTTCTGTTTTAAATACGCCAGGAACAATTGATGCTGATTATCGGGGTGAAGTAGGGGTTATTTTGGTTAATTTAAGTAACGAGGATTATAGTATAAAACCAGGAGATAGAATTGCTCAAATGGTTATTAATAAATATGAAAAGGCTACCATTGAGTTTGTAGATCAACTTACAGATACTGAACGTGGTGAGGGTGGTTTTGGACATAGTGGAAAATAATTAGAATTTAAGTTTATGCGTACACTAATATTAGGATTGATAGTTCTTATTGGATTATTTGGTTGTAAATCAGTTGAAGAAATTAGAAGTATTCCACAGCCAGATTTAAGTCAAAAAGAATTGGCGGCTATTGAAAGTGAGATTATCGATTTCAAAAGAGCTTTGCTGTATGAAAAAGTCGATGATGCTAAATCTCATTTGAATAGAATTTTCCAAATTGATAGTACTCATCCTATTGCTTTATATGAAAGAGCTAAATTAGAATTACTGGCAAAAGATTTTCAAAAGGCTTATTCAGATATAGATAAAGCTATTCAAAGGCAACCAGATAATTATTTGTTTTATAAATTTCGTCTTAATGTTGCTGTAGAACTAGGTAATACAGAGTTAGTTGATAAATTATTTAATGAATTACTCGGTTTAACTCCTGAAGATCAGGAGCTTTGGTTTTATGCTGCTGATTATTATTTATCTACTAAGCAGTATAAAAGAGCTTTTACACTTATTACTAATTACGAAGAAAAATTTGGAATTAACGACCAAATTTTAGTTAATAAGTATAAACTTCGAGTTCAATTAAATGAATTGAAAGAATTAGAAAAAGATCTTAAAAATTATAGAGAGCTTTATCCTAATAATCCAAAGATTTTAGAATTATCAGGTAATTTTTATCTGGCTAAGAAGGATATAGAAAAGGGACTTATCTATTATAAAAAATTACTTACTATTTCTCCAGATTATCCAGAAGCATTATTGGCATTAGCAGATTACTATCGCAGTAATATGGAAATGAAAAAATCTTATGATTACATTGAAAAACTAATGCGTTCAGAGCTGTTTCCTATTGAAGGTAAAATAGAAGTGCTTTTTAATTTTATTCAAATATCTCAGCAAGATCCTCAGTTAGAGTACTACACTAATCAGCTCATTATGATTCTTAAAACTGATTATCCTAATAATAGTGAAGTTCAATTACTATATGGTAATGTTTTAGCTCAACAGAAAAAATTTAAAGAGGCACAAGGAGAGTTTATTAAGGCTTTAACCACAACACCTAATAATTTGAATGCATGGATTCAATTAATTATTATTGATAATGAGCTTAACTCAAATGAAAGCATAATTGAACATGCGGGTAAAGCTATTGAGTATTTTCCTAACCAGGCAGAATTATATTATTACAGAGGTTTAGCATACATGTTAACAGAAGATTATAAATCATCTGTTGTTGATTTAGAGTTTGGTAATAAAATTACAGGCAAAGCTGATCCACTAAAATATCAGTTTCTTTATTTAATTGGCGAAGGGTATTATAATTTAGATAGTATTCAACTGGCTTTTAATTATTTCGATAAGGCTTTAGATATTGATCCAAATGAAATTAGTTTACTTAATAATTATGCATATTATCTAAGCGAACATGATATGGAATTAGAGAAAGCAGAAAATATGAGTCTAAAAACAATCAAAGAGGAGCCTAATAATTCTACGTATTTAGACACTTATGCATGGATTTTATTCAAAAAGAAGGAGTATGACAAAGCTTTAACTTATATTGAAAAAGCTGTTGTAAAGGGTGGTTCCAATTCCAGTGTTATCATGGAGCACTATGGAGATATTTTATATAAAGTGGGTAAAAAGGATGAAGCTTTGCAAATTTGGAAAGAAGCTGCAAAACTATCTGACCCTACTGAATTATTGTTGAAAAAAGTTGAGAAAGAGACCTATGTGGAGTAAAGTTTTAATTGGTAGTATCATTCTATTTCTTTTTGTTGGTTGTAATAATCGGTTTGTATTAAGGAAAAATAAATTAACCGAAAATTATGATGAACTGGTCGCCTATATTAAACAGCAGGAGGACAAAGTAGAAACATATAGTATTAAATATAATGGTAAGTTTGAGAGTAATGAACGCAGCTTAAATTTTAGGGGAATTCTTCGCATATTGAAAGGTGAGAAAATTTGGATTTCTATTTCGCCTATGGGTATTGAAGCAGCTCGTCTTTTATTTACTCCTGAAAATATTCAATTTATTAATAGGCAGAATAAAACCTATTTTATTACTGATTATAATTATGTAAAGGACAAGTTTAACGTTGATATTAATTACGAATTTGTTGAACAAGTACTTACAAATAGGCTTATGTCTATACCTGATACCATGAACACTTCAGTAACTAAGACAAATGAAGGAATGTTCGATATTCAGATTAATGAACAAAAAGATGCTATTAAAAGATATGTTCTAAACCCGGAATATCAGAAATTAACACATGTTATCTTTAATGACCTACAACAAAATGCTGGACTCACTATTCAGTTTGACGATTACGTAGATGTTAAATCCGCTGTATTACCTCAAGAAATAAAGGTAAATGTCCAAAAAGATGAAAAGTATATAAATTTAGATTTGAGTTATAAGAAAATTGTACTCAATAGTTCATTTAAAATTTTATTCCGTATTCCTCCTAAGTACGAACAGATATGGCCTTAAGATTATTTATAGTAATTCTTTTTTTTGTTTCTTCAGGTTTCACACTCTTTGCTCAACAAAGATCTGAACTGGAGCAGAAACGCCGTTCTCTTATTAAGGAAATTCAATACACTAATGACCTTTTAAAACAAAATAGACAGAAAAAGAATCTTACTTTAAATCAACTCGCAATTATTAACAAGAAAGTTAATCTTCGTAAACAACTTATTTATCAAATTGAAAATGATTTAACCTCTATAAATCAACAAATTCTTGAAAATCAAATATTAATTGAGTCATTAAAAAATGATTTGGAGGAAATAAAAGAAGAGTATGCGAAGTTGATTTATTATGCTTATAAAAACAAGAGTAGTTATGATAGGGTAATGTTTATTTTTAGCGCTGAGGATTTTAATCAAGCTTATAGGCGGTTAAAATATTTACAACATTATAATCGTTATCGTAGAAAGCAAGCTGAGAGTATTGCAGCAACGCAACTAATAATAGAAGATAAAATTGCTGAACTTAGTAGTGCTAAAACTGAAAAAACAGAGATTTTATCTAATCGGCAAAAAGAAAGAGATATTTTAAACTCAGAAAGAACTAATCAGAAGAAAGTTGTTCAATCATTGAGTGCTAAAGAAAAGCAATTAAAGAAGGATTTGGAATTGAAGCAGAAATTAGCAGAGGAACTTCAAAATCAAATTCAAAAATTAATCGCAGAGGAAATAGCCCGAAGTAAAAAGAACAATAGTTTTGCTTTAACACCTGAAGAAAAGCTTATTGATGATAATTTTGCAAGTAACAAAAGCCGATTACCATGGCCAATAGCACGTGGTGTAATTACTGAGAAATTTGGTGTACATCCACATCCTGTTTTAAAAGGTATTAAAGTTAATAATGACGGAGTAGATATTTCAACTAATGCTGGTGAAGTTGTTCGTAGTGTATTTAAAGGTGAGGTGCGCAAGATCTTTAAAATATCAGGTCTTAATAAAACATGTATAATTCGGCATGGAAAATACATGACTGTTTATAGCAATCTAGACGAAGTTTTTGTTAAAGTAGGTGAAAAAGTTGAGAGCAAACAGACCATCGGAATTGTTCATACTGATAAAGAAGAGGGAATAGGCACATTTAAGTTTCAGGTTTGGAGAGAGTTTGAGAAAATGAATCCCGAAGAATGGTTAGCAAAACAAAGATAATTTTTCAGCTAACCAATTTGTAACAATCTAGTTTCCATGGAGAATATTAAATTTATATATAAATATATTAGTCGTACACGTAATTTGTATTTTTTACGAAGTACACTCCAGGGCTTACTTTATCTGTTAATATTTATTAGTGTATCCTTTTTTATTCTTGTTTTAGCCGATATTGCTATACATTTTAATTCTACGCTTTTATCAATTGTACATTCAACACTTTTTGTTCTTACATTATTGCTTTTTATCTACTATTTAGGCAAACCTTTATATTATTGGATTATTAATACTTCACAATATGACCAACTATGGTTTGCCCGGCAAATTGGGAATTCAGATAATACTATTGACGATAAATTAACTAATATTCTTGAGCTTCATAAAGAGAATTCATCAAATGAACTGATACAATCAAGTATTTCACAAAAGCTACAATTGATTAATATTAGTAAGATTGATAGTTTTTTTAGTTTTCGTATTTTATTAAAACAAATTTACCTTTTCCTTTCTATTCTTTTTGTTCTAAGCTTAATGGCATTTCTTAACCCTGATAGTTTCAATTATAGTTCACAACGTATTCTTCCTATTATATCCGAAAATAAGGAATTATCTTACACTATTGAGATTGATAAATCTAATTTGGAAGTTGAAAAGGGGAAAGACTATTATGTGTTAGCTAAGGTTGTTGGCTTACACAAACCTGAGAATTTGTATATTGAAATAGGAGGAATACAGTATTTTATGAATGACTCCTCAAATTACTTTACTTATGAATTAACCAATATTAAACAAGACGTATCATTCAAACTTGTCAATGAATTTTATTCTTCTGAAAATTACACCCTAAAATGTATTCCAATTCCAATTTTAAAAAATATAAAGCTTAATGTTGATCCTCCTTCTTATACTAACACAGAAAGTTTTTCTATAAATGGTTCTGGCAATGTAGTATTTCCCTATGGTAGTAATTTAACATGGACTATTAATACAATAGATACAGATAGTTTATACTTTTTTTCTGACAGTTTGTATGCATTCAATTTTAATAGTATTAGTGCATTCGAATTTAGTAAGCAATATTTTAATGATTTCTCCTATCAACTTATTTTACAAAATATCAAAGGCAATAAGACAGATAGCGTTAATTTTGAAGCTAAAGTAATACCTGATCAATATCCTAATATTAAACTTGAAGAATATAAAATAGACTTTTTAGGCAATTTTATATTTAAAGGTGAAATTAGTGATGATTATGGGTTTAAAAGTTTTGATTTTGTTATTCAATTTGGAGAAGAACGAATTGTAAAAAACATCCCATTAATATCTAGTAATCTAAATCAGATATTTCAATATAAAGGCAGTCTTCGTGATTTCGAAGAATTAATAAAAAACCAAGATGTAGAATTATTTTTGCAGGTGAAAGATAACGATCCTTATTATCCATATAAATCTTCTTTTTCATCATCTCTATATGGGAAACTCCCTAATCAAAATGAATTAAGTTCTTTAGAGGATATGAAAGTTTCTAGTTTGAAAGATAAACTAAGCCTGGGGACTAAGTTACTTGAGCAGTTAAATAGAGAAAAAGTTAATATTCGAAAGAAATTACTTTCTGAAAACGCAAGTAAATGGGAAAAGAAACAGTTAAGTGAACAGTTACAACAATCTAACGAGGAATTAAAGCAACTTTCTGAACAAATAAATCAATTGAGAGAAGACCTGAAAGAATTTGGAAAATTCGATAAGCAAACTGATTTATTACAAAAAAGGCAGCAGTTAGAAGAACTTCTCGATAAATTAATGGATGATGAATTGAAATCATTGATGGAAGAACTTCAAAAACTTCAAAATGAAATCATGAATGATGAGATGCCTAAAATGGATAATGCAGAGTTATCCATGGATGAATTGGAAAAGCATTTAGATCAGAATTTAGAAATGTTAAAAAGATATGAAGTTGAAAAGAAGCAGGAAGAGGTTATTGAAGAGATAAGAAAGTTGGCAAATGAATTTAACGATATAGATAATCCAAAATCAACAGAAGAGATTGAGGATCTAAAAAAGCAAGTTGATTCAACATTTCAGAAACACTCAGACAATATAGAACAGAATAAGAATTTACAAGATCCATTGGAATTATCAGAGTTTAGCAAAGAGAAAAAAGAAATACAAGATCAAAAGGATGAAATTAATTCTTCAGAAGATTTACAAGATCCAGACAAAAACCCCGGAGATGAATTAGATGAGCTTGCCAATCAAATGGAGATGAATATGAATATGGCAATGCAACAACAACAAGGTGAAGATGCTGCTATGATTAGGGATTTATTGGAGAACTTGTTGCAGTTTAGTTTTATGCAGGAAACCTACATTGATCAGTTTAACAATTACGAGCAATTTAATTTAAATAAACTAAAGCGTAAACAAATTAATTTGGAAGAACGTTTCAGTACTCTCGAAGATAGTTTAAATGCTTTAATGAGTCGAAATGCTATGGTGGCCCTATCAATTGGCAATCAAATAAAAAACATAAAATTCAATTTTAGGGCAATAAACAAGACATTTGAGGCAGAAAGGTTTCAAACCATACAAATATACCAGCAAGTCATTATGCAGTCAGCAAATGAGCTTATTTTAATGTTAAATGAGAGCTTAGACCAGATGAATAGCATGAGCGGTATGGGTGGCCAATGCAAGAAGAAAGGCAATAAAAGTAAGCCTGGAATGAATGGAATGAAGAAGAAACAAGAGAGCATGAAAAAATCATTGCAACAAATGATTGATCAAATGAAAAAAGGCTCTCAGTCTGGGAAAGGCCAGAAAGGAATGAGTGAGCAATTATCTAAAATGTTGGGTGAACAAGAGAAGCTTCAGCAAATGTTGCAACAGATGATGCAAAGTGGAGAAGTTGGACAAACAACCAGACAATTATTGCAGGAAATTAATAAAATGGTCGATAGAAATATTGACGATATTATAAAACGGAATATTAATGATAATTTAATCAGACGTCAAAATCAAATACTTAATAGAATGCTTGAGGCGGAAAAGGCTGAAGAGGAAAGAGAAAAGGATAAAAAAAGAGAGGCAGAACAGCCAAATAATTACGAAATAAGTAACCCTAAAGACATTTTTGAGTATAAGGAAGAACAGAAATCGCAAAAAGGTATTTTGAATAAAAAGAAACTTCCATTGAAATATTTTTTTCAAAGAAAGTATGATAAATATCTAAATGACGTGGAAAATAATTAAATTCGTAGAAATAATTTATCAGGATGAATAAATCTATTACATTTTCATCAGATATTAAGAATATAAGTGTCGTCGAACAATTAATTGACGATATCAATAAAAAGTATAATCTGGATAAAGATATATATGGCAATATACTAATTGCCGTATTGGAAGCTGTAACTAATTCAGTTATTCACGGTAATAAACGCAACCCTGATAAAAATGTGAATCTTCAGTTTAATGCGGATGAACATAACTTTCATTTTATCATAGAAGATGAAGGAGCGGGTTTTGATTACAATAATGTGCCAGATCCTACCAAGCCCATAAATGTTGAAAAACCACATGGACGTGGTATTTTTCTCATGATTAAACTATCTGATGAAATAGAATTTGAAAATAAGGGTAGAAGAGTTATTCTCAAATTCAAACGTTAGTTTACCACTTAAAAATTTTATTATGATTGATTTTACTGAAGCTGATAAGCCATTTGGTTTATACGGAGGTGATTTTAATATTCTCACCAATTGGATTACCAATACAATTCATAAAGAAGGATTTGAGCTTGGAGAAATTGATATAATTAATTGCTCGGATAATTATTTGCTAGAAGTGAATAGGGAGCACTTACAACATAATTACTTTACCGATGTCATTACTTTTGATTATGTAGTTGGAGACATTATTTCTGGAGACATATACATAAGTGAAGATCGCATTAAAGATAATGCTATCGATTTTGGCGTTACTGGAAAAACTGAATTTCTCCGGGTTATTATTCATGGAGTTTTGCATTTATGCGGTTATAAAGATGGCACAGAAAATGAGAAGAAAGAGATGCGAATGAAAGAGGATTATTACTTAAAAGAATTTAATGATGTTGCCGAAATATGATGTTATAGTTGTTGGTGCTGGACATGCGGGATGTGAGGCTGCTATGGCTGCCGGGAATTTAGGTTCTAGGGTTTTATTGGTTACAATGGATTTGAACAAAGTTGGTCAAATGAGTTGTAATCCTGCCATTGGAGGAATTGCCAAAGGACAAATCACAAGAGAGATAGATGCGTTAGGTGGATATCAGGCATTAGTTACTGATCATAGTCTTATTCAGTATAGAATGCTGAATAAATCTAAAGGTCCAGCTATGTGGAGTCCCCGTGCACAAAGTGACCGCATGATGTTTTCTGAAAAATGGAGAGCTTATCTCGAGGAAAATGAACACGTTGACCTCTTCCAGGACATGGTTGACGACATCATTATTGAGAATGATACGGTTAAAGGCGTTAAAACCAGAATGGGATTTGAATTCGAAAGTAAAAGTGTAGTTCTTACTAATGGCACTTTTTTAAATGGTTTAATGCACATTGGAAAAGTACAGATTAAAGGAGGTCGGGCAGGTGATGCTGCTAGCACTGGAATAAGTGAGAAACTTTTAAAATACGATTTTAATGTACAACGATTGAAAACAGGAACTCCTGCTAGACTAGATGGGCGTACTATCGATTTTTCAAAAATGACGGAACAACCCGGCGATGAGAATGGTGGGGTTTTTAGTTATTTGAATGATGGTAAAAAATTGAAGCGCCAGAGATCTTGTTTTATTGCACATACTCATAAAGGTGTTCACGATACGCTACGCACAGGATTTGAATTTAGTCCTTTATTTAATGGAACCATTCAAAGCATTGGTCCAAGGTATTGTCCTAGCATAGAGGACAAGGTGGTAACTTTTGCAGATAAAGATAGACATCAATTGTTTCTTGAGCCAGAAGGTTGGGATACTGTAGAATATTATATTAATGGATTTAGTAGTAGTTTACCATGGGATATACAATTGAAGGCCTTACAACTTATTCCAGGTTTAGAAGAGGTTAAAATTTTCAGGCCAGGTTATGCTATCGAATACGATTTTTTTGATCCTACAGATTTACACCACACGTTGGAAACGCGATTCATTAGCAACTTATATTTTGCGGGACAAATTAATGGAACTACTGGATATGAAGAAGCAGCAGCTCAGGGATTAGTTGCTGGTATAAATGCTCATTTGAAAAATAATCACAAGGATCCCTTTATACTTAAGAGAGATGAAGCCTATATTGGTGTTCTTATCGACGATTTAATTACTAAAGGAGTCAACGAGCCTTATCGCATGTTCACTAGTAGGGCAGAGTACCGGATTCTTTTACGCCAAGATAATGCGGACGAGCGATTAACTCCGCTGGGTCGCAATATTGGTTTGGTTAAAGATGACAGATGGGATCTCTATAAAAACAAATATGATCGTGTTTATAGTTTAATTTCTCAAATTGAGAAAACCGGGCTTAAACCAGAAGATATTAATCCGGTTTTAGAGAAGAAAGACACTGCCACAATTAACCAAAAAACAAAGGCGGATAAAATTTTATTGCGACCCCAGGTGCAACTAAATGATATTTTACACCTAATTTCAACAGAGGAAGATAACGCGAGCATTAATGAAAGCGCTGAAATCAAAATTAAATATAAGGGCTATATAGAAAGAGAGAAGGCGACTGCAGAAAAGCTACAAAAACTCGGCAGAATTCAAATTCCTGCAGACCTAGATTACAGCCAGTTTAATTCAATTAGCACAGAGGGTAGGCAAAAGCTGAGTAAGCTTAAACCAAAAACTATTGCTGAAGCTAGTCGGATTTCTGGTGTTAGTCCTGCGGATATTAATGTGCTTTTAGTGTTTATGGGAAGATAGGTTCCACGTGGAACACACGATATTAGTTAAAGTAAAGGTTCCACGTGGAACCTTTTTTGCTTTACCTATGTTATTCTATTACAGCCTCTTTTGTTTTATTGGTTGAAGTAGGGATTTGTAAACACCCTTCGACTACGCTCAGGGTTCTGGCCTTGTCCGTTCATTGAGCGAAGTCGAAATGAACTTCCTTTGTCTTTTTTATCACCCTTCGACTGCGCTTAGGGTTCTGGTCTTGTTCGTTCATTGAGCGAAGTCGAAATGAACTTCCTTTGCTTCCTTTGTTACCCTTCGACTACGCTCAGGGTTCGGGTCTTGTCCGTTCATTGAGCGGAGCCGAAATGAACTTCCTTTGGTTCTTTTGACACCCTTCGACTTCGCTCAGGGTTCGGGGCGCTAA
>PKTE01000099.1 GCA_002869335.1 Salinivirgaceae bacterium
GGCTTATCAAATACTCTTGCAATTTTGAAAGCCAGTTCAAGCGAAGGGGAGTATTTTCCTTTCTCAATGGCAACAATGGTTTGTCTTGATACATCCACTTCATCTGCCAGCTGCTGTTGGGTCATTTCATCAGCCATAAAACGAAGTGTGCGGATATTACTTTGAATTACGTTTTTACTCATATTAAACTCCTTTTCTGTAAAAATAAATTTGAGAAACGTTTTCCATTATTTCAGTGAGTAATCCTGCTCCAATGAACGTAATAAATATGCTATACACCGGCATACCTATAGCTAGAAAAACTATTCCACCAAGCATTCCAAATGAGAATGTGTAATAGGCATTGCGAGTGGCTTTTAGTTTTACAAGCTTATCGCGTTCATCCTCCTTAGGTATATCCTCTTCCTTTGTCGCAATAGCATTTATAATATGAAATACGATGTATATTCCAATTCGAGCTGCAATTGATATACCCATAAAATATAACAGGGCTATTCCCCATTGGGCATAATCTTTTTCTAAATCCCAAACACCACTAATGTGCCGTTGATAAGCTATCCAGCCAAAAATAGCAGTGATAATAATTCCACTAAAAATGTTAATCAGGTTTTCTTTTTCACGGTAGGACATAATAACCTCCTTGTAATTTAAATTTGACTTATTGTAAAATATTTGCGTCACAAAGTTAAATATGTTTTACTAAATGTCAAATATTTTTTACATTATCTTGAATAAAAAATTGCAAAGCACTACATATAAATCACTTATGAATCAAAAAAACATAATTAAAACTGAACTATGAATTTTACTATTAATTTTCAAAATCCATTCTTTTTACGTACTTTCCCGATTGATCTACCAACTAAAATCTTCAATGTTTGCAAAAAGAAATATCATAGCTTTTCTTTTAGTGCTGTTTGTCGCCATAGGTCAAAGTCAATCATTAAAGCATATTGGCTTGCCATTTATGAAATACTTTCCTTATGAAGAGTACGACGCCAATCCTCAAAACTGGGATGCAGTGCAAGCTTACGATGGTAAAATGTACTTTGCCAATGGTGATGGCGTGTTGGAATTTGATGGACAGTGGTGGCGATTGATTAAACTCCCAAACAAAACAGTGGTTCGATCAATAGACATTTCTAATGATGGGACTATTTATGTTGGGGGATTTGAAGAATTTGGACGATTGAAGGAGAACGAGTTAGTACAACTTGAATACGAATCGTTATTATACCTTCTTCCTGAAAACTTCACTTATTTTCAGGATGTATGGACAACTTTTGCTATTAACGATCGTGTGTTTTTTCAAACTTCCACAGCTGTTTTTGTTCTAAAAGACACTGTTCTACAGGAATTTAAATCCAAATGGGAATTTGCCTGGGCAAGCGTTTCTCACAACCGGTTTTTCACACACGATGCATATAACAGCCTTAAAATTTACATTAACGATAGTCTCAGAAACCTAAATGGTACTGAGCAATTTAATGATGACCGGATTTTTAATGTATTGGATTACAAAGATAGCCTATACATTGTTGCCACAGCCCGGGGCAATTTCTTTATTTGTGAAATTAATACTGAAAGTCTAACGCTGAATATCGTTGATTCAATCAACAATTCAACCGTTGATGTCATAAAGAAAAATGCCTATTATACGGGAATTAACTACAACAACCAAAATCTCTTATTTAGCACATACTACGGAGGACTTTATTTGTGTGATATGTCATTTAACTTAATAATGAATTTGAGTGAGTCTTTTGGGTTGGAAAATAATAACATTACTAATATTTACAAAGATCACAACCACAACATATGGATTACCATGGATAAGGGAATTACCCTTGTAAACATGGACTTATCTTTAACATTACTCAATAAATACTCAAATGTAACCGGAAGCGTAAACGATGCTATCATTTTCGACAATCCAAACGACAACATTCCCGAAAGAATGTATACAGTTTCAATTGAAGGTATTTATTATAAAAATCTGGATGAGAAACCCAATCCGCTTAAACCTGAGACATTTCAAAAGTTTGAAAACTATGCAGGTATTCGGGAAGAATCCTGGGAATTGTTCGAACACAACAACCATTTATTTTGCGCAAGCTCTTACGGCACATTTGAATTATTAAACAATACGTTTTCGCATATATCCTGGCGGCCAGCACGCTCATATACACCTATAAATGGCGAACCAAACATGCTGATTGTGAACCTTGAGAATGGCCTTGAACTACTAAAATATGATGGGAAACAATGGAAATCGCAAGGTAAAATTGCTGGAAGTAAAGGATTTGTCAACCTAAGTGTTTTTGACACAGACAATAACCTATGGACAGAAAGTGTGAATAAAGGCGTATATAAAATGAAACTTTCCAGAAAATTTGATTCAATAATAACCAAAGTTTCATATAACACTGATAAAGGATTACCCTCGCCTACATTAAATTTTCCATATATGCTAGAGGGTGAAATAAAAGTTGCCACAGAAAAAGGTATATATCAATATAATAAGTCTCAAGATAATTTTATACCTGACAAAAAACTCAATGACTTAATTGGTAAATCAGCTCCAGATTATCTTTTGCAAACACCCGATAATCATATCTGGTATAAATCTCCAAAGTAATTGGGAGAGCTTATCTATCAAGAAGATGGAACATATTTTAAAGACACTTCGCATTTTAATGAGATTAGAAAACTTGCCATTCAAAACATTTATTTTCATAACGACTCAAACATATTTTTTTGCAGTTCAAACGGGCTAATTATTTACAATAAAAACAAACATAAAAAGAGAGAAGAGAAAGTAAAAACGCATATCTATAAAGTTGAAATAATAAACAACCCAAATTCTATAGAGACCCTTCCAAACAAAACCGATGAGGACAACATACTTGCGCTCTCTTTTAAACAGAACGCCATCCGTTTTTCATTTGCCGCAACCTCATATGTAAGCGCTTATAGAAATCAATTCTCCTATTACCTTGAAGGGTTTGACAAAGATTTGCAATGGTCTGATTGGACGAGGCAGCCAGTTAAAGAATACAACTATTTAAAGGAAGGGGAATATGTATTGTACGTCAAATCAAGAGACCTGCATATGAATCTGGGTGACACAATTGCGTATCATTTTGAGATACTTGCCCCTTGGTACAGAACTTATGTGGCCTATACCATTTATTTTATATTGGCATTTTTAATATTATATCTACTATTTGTACTCAATTCCAGAAGACTCAAACAAGCTAACTTACGACTGGAAAATAAAGTGAAAATAAGAACGCTAGAGGTTCGAGAACAAAAAAAGAAGATTACAGATAGCATTGAATATGCCCTACAAATTCAAAAAGCAATACTTCCTTCTTGTGACATGTTAAAAGAAATTTCCGACGAAATATTCGTACTCTATTGCCCCAAAGATATTGTAAGCGGAGACTTTTATTGGCATGCAAAAAGCGATGACATGCATTATTTTGCCACAGTCGACTGCACCGGACATGGCGTTCCGGGTGGTTTTATGTCTATGATTGGCAACACCTTATTAAACGAATTGGTAGTACACGACAAAGTTTTAGAGCCGGCAGATATATTAAAAGCCATGAACTCAAAGCTACAGTTTATACTTAACCAAAGCGATAATGATACAGGTGCAAATTCAGATGGGATGGAACTCTCATTGATAAGGATTGATAAGAAAAACCAGGTTCTTACCATTTCTTCAGCCATGCAATCCGTTCTTGTTATTGAAAACGATGTAATAAAACATGTCAAAGGAGACATTTATGAAATTGGTGATGCATTTCTTAAGCCTGAAGAAATAGTATTTACTCAACAGTCTTTCAATTACGATAAAAACTGCAAAATTTACACTTTTACCGATGGATTTACCGACCAATTTGGAGGAACTAAAAAACAAAAGTTTACTTTTGATCGATTAAAAAATCTACTATTTGACATTAAGGATCTGCCCATGTCTAATCAAAAAGAAAAACTAGAGAAAGCTTTTGAAACATGGAAAGGTAGCAACAGACAAATAGACGATGTAACTATAATTGGAATCAAATTGTAGAATGGGAAAAGCCAAAATAAGTGTTGGAGTATTAGCGCATGTAGATGCTGGTAAAACATCACTCACTGAACAACTATTATTCAAAAGCGGAGCCACAAAAACACTAGGTAACGTAGATACCGGAACAGCTCAAACAGACAGGCTTTCAGTTGAAAAAAGCAGAGGTATTTCAGTGCAATCTGCCTATACCTGCATGGAATTTGACAATACGGATGTTTTTTTGATCGACACGCCCGGACACGTTGATTTTTCTGCGGAAGTGGAGCGCGTTTTAAGTGTAATTGATGTGGCTGTGTTGATAATTTCAGCAGTGGAAGGTATTCAAGCCCATACAGAGACCATATGGAAGGTGCTTCAACAAAGTGGCATTCCTGTGATTTTATTTATAAACAAAACAGACCGCATAGGTGCTGATAGTGAGCTGGTTGTAAGTGAATTTGAAAGGCAATTCAATTCGCAGTTGGCTTTGCTGAATAAAATAGCTGGAGAGGGAAGTTCGGAAGTCTCTGCTCAATTGCTTTGGACAAAGAAGCAGATGAATGAACAGGTAATTGAATCATTAGCCAATGCAAATGATGAGGTGTTGGAGGCTTTTCTGGCAGGCGAATCAAAAGACTTTGAATGGTATAACAATCAATTGATTAAGACATTTTGGGAGGGGCAAATTTTCCCTACCATAATGGGAAGTGCAAAAACCGGTTTAGGTATAGACATGCTATTGCAAACTATCGCCTGTCTGGGGAAAGAAAGTCTAGATGAAGGTAAACCATTCAGTGCGCGTGTATTTGGGCTGAGCAATGAATCGGGACAGGGCCAAATAACTTTTGCAAAAGTGCTTCAGGGAAAACTGGAGCCTCGTAATGTGGTAAAAAACAATGATGCCGGTATTGAAGAGAAAGTTACACTTTTAAAACAGTATCGCGGGGGAGATATGGTTGATATCAAAGCGGCTACTGCAGGAGACATTGTCAATATTTATGGGCTGAAAGAGATTGAAATTGGTCAGGTGTTGGGTGAAGTTCCTGCTGATGAGTATCCCATTTTTAAACTTCAGTCGCCATTACTAACCGTGCAGGTGAAACCAGTAGAGGAAAAAGATTATGTGGCATTGGCTGAGGCTTTGCAGATTTTAAACAAAGAGAATCCAGATCTCGATTTCGAATGGCTCAAAGAAGATAAAGAATTACACGTGAAAGTAATGGGATGGATTCAAATGGAAGTAATCACCGCCATTTTGCAAGATCGCTTTAATATTGAAGCGCAGTTTGATGACCCCACAGTAATTTACAAGGAAAAACCCCTTTCAGAAGGAATAGGCTTTGCCGAATACACCATGCCCAAACCTTGTTGGGCTGTGGTTAAGTTCAAAATTGAACCTGGAAAGCCTGACAGCGGAGTGGAATATAATTCGGAAGTTAGCGTAGATAAAATTCACCGGAAATACCAAAATGAAGTAGAGCGAACCATTCCTGAAGCATTGAAACAAGGCATTAAAGGCTGGGAAGTGACCGATCTTAAAATTACACTTATAGACGGTGAAGACCATGAAATACATTCTCGGCCTGGTGATTTTATTATTGCCACCCCTATGGGAATAATGGAGGGCTTGAAAGAAATTGGCACCACATTTTTAGAACCTGTTTTAGAATTCAAAATTTCAGCTTCGGAAGATTTATTAGGCGCTATAACAAGTGACATTACGCAAATGCGAGGTACATTTGAAAGTCCGGAAATGGAAGACGGAAAATTCACCCTAACGGGGCTATTACCATTGGCAACTTCCTTGGAGTATCCAATTCAATTAAGTTCCCGATCTGGTGGGAAA
Source organism: Salinivirgaceae bacterium (assembly GCA_002869335.1). GTDB lineage: Bacteria > Bacteroidota > Bacteroidia > Bacteroidales > Salinivirgaceae > Salinivirga. The sequence continues at coordinate 5,907 of PKTE01000099.1, forward strand.
GCCAAAATAAGCACAGTGCTGCATTCATATCAACCAGTTGCCGACGAATTAGGGCAAACCCGCCCATTTAAAGGAATTAGCCCATTAGACCGTTCAAAGTATATTCTAAAAATGCGAAAAGCCATTCAATAATTTTCTCTTTATCAACTTTTTGAATGAAATTATAATTGTCTCATTATATTTTTTTTCGTAACTTATTTTGCTCGGTTTACATAATTATGCTTGGTTGGTTTTTATGTTTACTTACAATGTTCTTCGCTATTAATATCTCAAATTAAATGGCATGGTGGAGAAAACTAGACAAATTCAAAAAGAAGTTTTTAAGCTGGACTTAGAAACCTTTAAACTTCTAACGGAAAATTCCTTTGATATAATAAGCATTCTTAGAAATGACGGGGTGATAATTTATGAAAGCAATGCTGTTCAAAAAATACTGGGACATGAACCAAAAGAAAGAATAGGTCAAATTATTTTTCAATTTATACATCCAGATGATTTAGAATATGTTAAAGAAGAATTTTCCACTTTAAATGAAGGAACTAAAAAAGGTATTTTTAGAATTCAACATAAAAATGGAGACTTGATATGGATTGAATCCATTGGAAAAAAGTTCGAAAGTGCAACCATTAAAAATGGCGTGATAATCAATTCACGAGACATCTCTGATAGGATAGAAAAAGAAAAAGAGCTGCTAATCCGTGAAAAAAAGTATCGTGAATTAATAAATCATTCTCCTGACATACTCTACAAATTTTCAAATAAAAGAGGAGGGTTATTTTACTCAACACGTATTAAAGAAATTCTGGGATTTGAACCCGAAGAGCTTATAGAAAACCCCTTTATATGGAATCAATCCATCCATCCCGACGATAGAGAAATGGTGCAAAAAGCCATTGAAGACCACACCAAAGGTTCTCATTACAATATAGATTACCGAATAAAAACAAAGGCCGGCAAATGGATCTGGATCAACGACTATTTCATGCATAAGTATGTAGACGAAGATGAAATAATTATTGAAGGGCATGCATCTGATATTACAGAACGGAAAAAGATGGCCGAAAAGTTAAGTGAAAATGAAGACCGATTATCTAAAGTAATGCTTGCATCAAATGATGGGACATGGGATTGGAATTTGCTAACTAATGAGGTTTATTTTGATTCTCAATATTATAAAATGGTTGGCTATGATGTTGATGCATTTCCGCATAGTCTTTATGAATTTCAAAAAAGAATTCATCCTGATGATGTCAATTATGTGATGAATGAAGCACAAAAACACCTTGATGGTGAATCAGATCGTTTTAGAGTTGAGTTCCGGTTTAAACATAAAAATGGACATTGGCATTGGGTTATGGGAAGAGGAGTTATAGTTGAAAGAGGCGAGAACGATACTCCAATAAGATTTATTGGTACACATACAGATATTAACAAACGTAAAAATGCAGAAATTGCATTATTAAAAAGTGAGCAGAAATTCAAAGCTCTTGTAAATAATACAGCAGATGGATTGCTTATTCTTCACCCCAAAAATGGCGTTGAGTATGTATCTCCTTCCTATTTAAAAATTTTAGGTTATAAAGAAGAAACTGAACTAGGTCGAAGCATCGAGAATATTGCCTATCTTATTCATCCGGATGAAAGAGAAATCGTATTTCAAAACATTTACACCGCAATTGAAAATAAAGAGGACCAAATAAGCTATGTATTTCGTGTAAAACATAAAAGTGGAAATTATATTTGGAGAAGAGACAAGGCTACTTTTGAGTATAATGAAAACGGCGAGTATCAAAGATCTTATGTAGTTTGTAGCGACATTACTAAAGAAGTAAAACAAAAGCAACTATTGGATCAACGTAAAAACTACCTTGTTGCTTTAAATCAAGGATCAAATATCTTTAATGATGGCGAATTTAACACTCAACTTAAGCAGTTTGTAGAAGTAATTGGCAAAGTTTCAAATGCAAGCAGGGCTTATGTTTTTAAAAATCACAAAGATCCATCAGGACAATTACTAATGTCCCAAATAGCTGAACATACAGCACCCGGCATTAATCCAGAAATTGATAATCCTGAACTCCAAAATCTATCATATACAGAAATATTTCCACGCTGGCTAAAGCATTTACAAAAAAACGATATAATTAGTGGTAAAGTAGCTGAATTCCCAACTTCTGAGAGAAAAATACTAGATCCCCAGGATATTAAAGCCATATTAATTATCCCTATAATGGTTGGAAATGAGTTTTGGGGATTTATCGGATTTGACAATTGCGAAAATGATAGAGAGTGGCAATATGCAGAAATTGAATACTTAAAAGCAAGTGCCGAAAAAATAAGCAATCGAATCAAAGAAGACCGCAAAAAAAACATTTTAAAGAAAAAAAACAAAGAACTTGAACAAGTCAATGCCACAAAAGACAGGTTTATTTCTATTTTAAGCCATGACTTAAGGGGCCCATTCAACTCAATTCTTGGGCTGGCTGAACTCTTAGCTGAAAACATAGATGAATATGACAAAGACAAAATCAAGGAATTTGCCGATGCCATTTACGAAACTTCAAATGAAACATTTGTTTTGCTTAGCAACTTATTAGAATGGTCAAGGATACAGAGAGATAAAGCCTCTTTTAATCCCGGAAAACTAGCTCTTCTAAATGTAGCTGATAAGTCAATAAAACCGCTGAGGCAGGCTGCCAGCGATAAAAATATTGAAATCGAAATTAAAATTAAGAATAATATAGAGCTCGAGGCTGATGAGGTAATGCTAAATACCATTATACGCAACCTGGTTAATAATGCCATTAAATTCACCCCTGAAAATGGCTTAGTTATACTGTCTGCAGAAAAGACAAACAGTATAATTAAAATTCACATTACTGATACTGGCGTGGGTATGGAAGAAGAAACAATAAAGTCGTTATTCAAACTGGACAAAACCAGAACAACACGAGGCACCAAAGGTGAGAAGGGTACAGGTTTCGGACTGCTGCTTTGCAAAGAATTTGTGGATAAACATAAAGGGTCTATTCATGTAGAAAGTGAACTTGGAAAAGGAACCAACTTTAAAATATCGTTACCCCTAAAACAAATATCCGCCGAATAAAGCAATAAATTTGTAATTTTATTTTACAAAGGTTTGGTTAATGAAAAATTTGTATCAATAAAAACCTAAATCACCCTGCTTATTTTATCAGCTCCAATGTTAAAGTATGTTTAAACGAGGTCCTACTAAAAAAAGATTTAATTTGCATGTAAGATTTTTCGATTTACACCACTAACGAAAGAAAATCGATCTTGAGCACTGATTTTTACAACACATACATTTTACCTTTTTCGGGAATAATCATCAAATTATGCCGGGCGTATACTAACTCGCAGGAGGACTTTGAGGATTATTACCAGGAGGTGTGTCTGCAAATATGGCGCAGTCGGGATAATTTTCGAGAAGAATCGGAATGGAGCACTTACGTGTACCGTATATCGCTAAATGTATGTTTGACTTTACTCAAGAAAAAGAAAAATAATGTGCAGCACTACGCATCAGATTATCTGCCTGCTGAAGAAACAGAAGACAATTATGCTTTTTCAGATGAGTCTCTAAATCAACTGTATGATGCAATCAGGCAATTGTCAGAAATCGACAGAGCCATTATTATGCTGTATTTGGAAGAGAAACCGCATCAGGAGATAGCGGATATTATTGGAACCAATGCAAACAATATTGGTGTGCGTGTGAAACGAATTAAAATCAGACTAAAAAAATTACTCGATGGAAAAATCAATTGAAGAAATATGGAAAGACGGCTTCCTGAAAAGTGATGCGCTAATAGCTCCTAAAATTAACAAGCTATATAGTCAAAAGTCTATTCATATTATTGATAAATTCAAACGTATGTTTCGCAAAAATTTGATTGCTATTGCAGTTGGATCTTTGAGCTTTCTGATTGTCTCCTATTTCTTGCATATTGCAGTTATGGGCGTCTTATTTTTTATAATGATGATGGCGCTTTTGTTTATCAACATACCCTTGCTGCGTGAATTAGAAAATATTGATAAAGGACAAAACAGCTACGATTACCTCAAAACTTTTAGTCATTGGATTCAAAAGCAAATAGCTGTCAACAAACGATTTGCTACGTTTATGTATCCGATTTTATTTGTCGCCATTGTAGTGGGAGCCTGGTATAGCGACACAGGAAATGGTTACCTGGGAGAACGAATTGCTAGTGGTATATTAGTCGTTTTTCCCGATACATACCTTGTGTTTGGAGTGCCTCTATTCGCAATTGTTATAGGATTGATAATTATAGCCTTACTCATAATTTTTGGCGGTAGAATTTATATGTGGGATTTGAATGTTATTTACGGCCGCGTGCTGAAAAAACTGGATGAATTATTAGAAGATATAGAAAAAATAAGATCGCAAGACACAGCCTAAACACCTGAATATAAAACAACTCAACAAAGAAAACAGAAAATAACGGTGCTTACATGTAATAATTCAATTTTGGAGCCACTAACCTGAAAAAATTAAATTATTATGAAATTACAAGAAGCACAAAACTTATTTGAAAGTTTAAAAACTGTATCAACTAAAAAAACTGAAATAAAGATTTATAAAAGATTTCTTCAAATTCTATCCAAACTTAGCGAAAGAAATTTTACAAATGACGAAATTGAATCTATCGAAACCGAATTGGATAATCTGAATTTAGATTCAAAGCCGGAACACCGGAAAAAGTTCTTTCGCAAGGCACTGCAGAAATTCCAAAAATATCTGAAAGAAGCATTCAGCCTAACCCAACCAGACTATTATGTCACGATGGGGTCTGCTTTGGGTGTAGCTTTTGGACCTGTACTCGGGGTTATTGCCGGTCAATTTTTTAATGGCTCTCTAAGCATCTCAATGGGTATTTCCCTTGGACTTTTAATTGGTACAATGGTCGGAATTTATTTAGATTCGCAAGCAAAAGCGGTAGGCAATATAATTTAACCACAGGTAATTTCAAACAACAAATCACTTAAAACATTAACACAATTATTTTTAATCACAAACCAGCTAAATAAAAATTTGGCCAGGATATTTAATACCAAAACTTTAAAACTATGAAAGCAATAATAACAACATTATTCATCACATTTTCACTGATCAATGCATTTTCGCAAGACATCTTAGGTGTATGGCATGGCATAGCAACAACACCAGATGGCAAGGAGGTAACTTTTGTCTATCTCTTTGAAAAAGATGGAGAAACCTACAAAAGCACGATGGCTGTTCCAACGTTTAATGTATCGGGCGTCAAGCCTAAATCTACCAAACTATTAGATGGAAAACTAACAATAAGTTCTCCCGAATTGGGCATGAAATACGAAGGCAATTGGAACAAATCCACAGATCAAATAGAAGGAAAGTACACCGAAGGAGGTGTTCAACTTGATTTGACATTAATAAAAGGAAACCCTCAAGCAGCAAAGCTTAACCGACCACAAGAGCCGGTAAAACCTTACCCTTATCACGAGGAAGAGGTTACGTTTCAAAATGAAAATGCCGGGGTTA
>PKTE01000197.1 GCA_002869335.1 Salinivirgaceae bacterium
CTGCATGACTGCTGATATTTATAGTTCATATTTAACTATCAATTGCAAAACAATTCCAAGGCTATAATATTCAAGAATACTCATATCTCGATTCTCACGTCTCTTGACTCCAAACTCAATTCTCTTTTCCTGTTTTTTCCTGTTTTGTGCATTTCGTTGAAGCAAGTAAAAAGCACCAGTGAAAACCAACACTTTACAATTAGAATATTTAAAGTTTGTGTGCCCCATTATATTTTTATTGGCATATTTCATTTTCTTTTTGAATTATTTGATTGTAAAAATTAAGTAAAATAACACCAAAGAAAATAATGCCTTACAGTGTTTAGACATCGCCTCCAGCCGGCTGGGCTCTTCATTTTTGGCATTGCCCCAAAAACGAAGCAAAAAGGTCTAGGCATAGTATTTAAAGCGATCTTCTATACTTTCGATTTCTAAATTAAAAAAACTCGATGATGCTATTTAAAATCATTTTCTAATTAGAGACATTGCGCATCATCTCAAACAGTTTTTAATTTGCCTTCGACCGAAATCTTCAAGTAAGAAGGTGCCCGCTTTAAACACTTAGGCCGACTAAAATCAACCATTTGGGTAATTTGATAGCACCTCCATAAGCGGGTTGGCCTGATCAAATTGGCGGGCTAGTGTGGGAGTGAATGTTCAATCAATATAAATGACTTAAAAGAGGCTTGTCCAGCTTTTAAAAGTCATTTAATTTATTGAACAGAGTGGGAGGAAGCGTAATTTGATCTTGAATTTTTTGTAACTTTTTTTTTCAAGAAAAAAAGTTTATATAATATTTTCTACAATTTTTTTAACCCATACAGAAGCTTCTTATATTTTTTATTACTACAAAACTGCAGTCATTTTTTTTAAGTTAAGGCTTTCTTTTATTATGGGTGCCCCAATGCACAAAACAGGAGAATACTCATATCTCAATTCTCTCGTCTCTAAACTCAATTCTCTTTTTCGATTTTTTTAGTAGGGTAAACCCATTTTCAATCGGCTTTAATAAAAGAGCTGATCTATGATGAAAATTCTATAACCCAACAAGAAATCTGTATTTCAATCGGTTACCAAAGCTTCAAACTAAATATTAAAATTTAAGCTCACTGATCAAAACAGGCTTTCTACTGAACTTAAACAGTTACTTATTGAACTTTTTTGCAATCACTTTTAACACCTATTAATATTGAACTATTAAACTAAAGCTAATGAACGCTATTGAAACCATATTGGATATGTACTATCCAATCACACTAAAAGAGATGGATAATGTAAAGCTCATGAATAGAGTTGATACTAAATTCGTATGTTCTCCCGATTTGCTCCCAATAATACTTTTTGATGTACTCCCATATTACAAAGTATTAGATATAAATGATAATAGAATAATGCCTTATCGCACCATATATTTTGACACTCCGGATTTCAAAATGTATACACAGCATCAGAATGGAAAGCTGAATCGCTATAAAGTGCGAAATCGTGAATATTCGTCATCGGATCTGCATTTTATGGAAATAAAATTCAAAAATAATAAAGGCCGAACTATAAAAAATCGAATTCCTGTAAGCACAACTGAAGACTATCTGAAATTGAATGAACTTTTATTCGTAGATCAAAATACACCTTATGAAGCAACTGAGCTGGAAGCAAAGCTTTGGAACAGTTTCAAAAGAATTACACTTGTTGGGCATAATGAACGCATTACCATCGATTATGGTCTTTGTTTCAGTGATGTGAATGGATTCGATAAAAAATGCTTTGAAATCGCTGTAATCGAAACGAAACAGTCTTCACGAAATTTACAAACAGGTATAGCTCGCACACTTAAAGAAAATGGAATAAGACCACAAAACTTTAGCAAGTATTGTATGGGAGCTTCTGTACTTTTCAATCATTTGAAAAGCAATAGACTAAAACTTAATCATCTAATAATAAATAAAATATCCGCATAATATGAATATCATACAATCCATACTACATTCCGTTCCTCTCTTAAATGCAGGAAAAATTGACCTGGAGCTTTTCAACATTGACATTATAGATGTTAAAGATTTCAGCGAACTCATTATAAGGTTTTTATTTAATCTGCTGATAAGTTTTATAATCGTTAAAGTATTATACTACAACACTTCCAAACGTAAAGATTATCTATTCACATACATGCTCATTAGTGTAGTGGTTTTCCTATTGTGTTTCTTACTTGAAAATGTAAAACTAGAACTGGGATTCGCGCTTGGACTATTTGCCATATTTGGAATTATACGCTATCGTACCATTACCATTCCTATTAAAGAAATGACCTACCTGTTTATCATAATTGGTCTTTCTGTTATCAATGCTCTGGCCAATAAAAAAGTTAGTTACGCTGAATTGATATTTACAAATCTTGCAGTAGTTGCTGTAGTTTACATGCTTGAAAGAGTTTGGCTGCTAAAACATGAAGGAAGCAAGATTATTACCTATGAAAAAATCGATCTTATAAAACCGGAAAATTATCAATTACTCATTTTAGATCTGAAGGAAAGAACAGGACTGGAAATTAACAGAGTAGAGATTGGAAAAATCAATTTTTTACGGGATACGGCTGAAGTGAAGATTTACTACTTCAATGGAATAAATAGCATGGAAAACGAAGAAGAGTATTACTCAATCAATGACGAGAAACAATATTAAAAACTAAACTATGGCAAAAACAACAATCACGATACTAATAATCTGTCTTACTCTTAGTCATGGTTTTGGACAAGAACAAGAAACAAAAGTTGTTAAAGACCTGGAGCTATGGACCAGTGCAGGCATCTCAAAAAAACTGAATAAACACTGGAAAATCTCATTTGATCAGGAAGTTCGCTTTTTAAATGAAATGTCGGAATTCAACACCTGGTTTTCAGACTTAGGCGTAGACTATAAACTTAATAAACACTTTCGCTTTGGGACTAACTATCGGTTTTATCAAATAAAAGAAGATGACAATCAACTTAACACTCAGCATCGTTTTAGTGCCGATTTTAAGTACAAACAGAAAATTGATCGTTTTGCAATTGAATACCGTTTAAGAGCCCAAAACAAAGACGAAGATTTTCTTGAAAGTGCAACCAACGAAAATATTTTCAATATCAGAAACCGAATCTCTCTTTCATACAATATCAAGCATTGGAAAGCCGATCCATTTTTTGATGCAGAACTTTACCGCCGCATGTATACATTGCAAGATGGCAAGTATAGTAAGTTAAGATGGACAATGGGTGTGGAGTTTCCTATATATAAAAATAGCGAAGTGAAAGTTTTTTACCGAGTTGACAATGAGCTAAATACCAGCTACCCAAAAGATACTTACATTATCGGATTGGGCTATAAATATTCCTTTTAAACCTTAAAATCAAAATCTTATGGACAAAATAAAATTCAAAAAAATGAACCTTATTTTAACTGCTTTAATAGCCATGCTATTAAATCTTTCGTGCCACGAAGAAGTTATAATAGATACTGAGCAATCATCTTCTGGAGCTGGATTATCTGATTGGGCCACTGAAACCCACTCAAATGATGTTGATCCTAATTACGATGTGGTTTTTCCACAAGACAAAGTGAACCGAATAGACATAGTATTATCCTCCGATGAATGGGATGCAATGTTGCAGGACATGACAGACAATTTAGGTGAATTTGGCTCAGGCGGAGGAAACCCACCTCCACCGCCACCCATGTTTAAATCATTCATGACAGAAGATTTCACACCCATATTTCAACCGGCATCCGTATTTATGAATGGCCTAGAATGGTATAATGTAGGAGTGCGTTTCAAAGGAAATTCCAGTTTACGATCAACATGGTCTATGGGATGCTACAAGTTTGCCTTTCGTTTTGATTTTGATGAATTTGAAGATACATATCCAGAAATAAACAACCAACGCTTTTATGGCTTCAAAAAACTAGCATTTTCAAACAACTTTAATGATAAATCATTCCTACACGAAAAAGTTGCCGCTGACATCTTTAGAGCATCAGGAATCCCTGCGCCACAAACTGCCTATTACGCTATCTACGTAGATTATGGAGATGGCCCCACATATTTTGGATTGTACACAGGCGTAGAAATTGTGGAAGACACCATGCTCGATGAGCAATTCTCAGATGGAAGCGGAAACTGTTACAAACCTGAAGGAGATGCCGCTACTTTTGCAGAGGGTACTTTTAACACCGAGGAGTTTGATCTAAAAACCAATGAAGACGCTGCGAATTATAGCGATGTCCAATTACTCTATGAAACCCTAAATTCAGAACTTCGCAATACCGATGTTGAACAATGGAAAACCAACCTTGAATCTATACTCGATGTGGATGCATTTATGCACTGGCTAGCCGTAAATACTACAATTCAGAATTGGGATACTTATGGGATCATGAACCATAATTACTATTTGTATTTTAATCCCACAAGTCAAAAGTTGGTTTGGATTCCATGGGACAACAATGAGGCTTTGAGTGATTTCATGAGAGAACCATTGCCTTTAAATATGAGTGTCGTAACATCAGATTGGCCATTGATTGACTATCTTTTTGTACAGGAAGATTACAAAGAAATTTATAAAAACTATTTATTAGAAACTATAAATGGAGCGTTTAATCCATCAGATATACAAGCCACTTATGAGTATTACCATAACCTAATAGCTGATTATGTTGATGCAGAACAAGAAAAATATACATTCCTCATGTCGCCAGCAGAATTTACAAACTCACTCAATGATCAAAACAATCATGTACAAGAGCGATATGATGCTGTTATGGAATATTTAGGAAGATAAGATTAGTTCTCATACAATAGTTTTATTTCAAATAGTCCGGGATTATCAAATTTGAGTTTTAAATGCTAACTTCGTTAAAGTTCAAATATTAATTCCGGACTTTTATGAATGATCGTAAATTAATACTTTACATAGCCTGTTCACTCGATGGCTATATTTCAAAACCCAATGATGACCTCAGCTTTCTTGACCGTATGCAACAAGAAGGAGAAGATTATGGTTATGGTGATTTTATCACCGATGTAGATACCATTATCATAGGACACAAAACCTACCAATGGGTTATTGATCAGGGATTTGAATATCCGCATCACGATAAAGATGTATATGTAATTACCCGCACAGGAAAACCCAAAGAAAATAACATAAACTATTACGCAGGAGATGTTAAGAAACTCGTTTCCAGCCTAAAAGAAAAAGAAGGCAGAAATATATACTGCGATGGCGGTGCCGAAATTGTAAACCTTCTATTAAAAGAAAAGCTTTTCGATGAATTAATCATTTCTGTTGTACCTGTGATTTTGGGAGAAGGAACCCGACTATTTAATGATAATTATCCGGAACAAAATCTTGAACTTATCTCAGCCACTAGCTTTGATAAGGGCATGGTGCAATTAAGGTATAAAATAGAAAATTAATAATGGCCTACGACGAACACCTCGCATACCGCATTAAAACAGTTTTACAGGAAAAAAATGTCTTCTTTGTAGAGAAAAAAATGTTTGGTGGCTTATGCTACATGGTAAACGACAAATTATGTGTGGGAGTAATGAAAAATGAACTTATAGCACGCATTGACCCTGAAGAATTTGAAGAATATCTAAAGCAGGATGAGTGTGAACCTCTGGACAAATCAGGTCGTTCTATGAAAGGCTTCGTATTGGTTGATCCCATCGGAGTTGATATGGATTCAGATTTAGAAAAATGGGTGCAACTATGTTTGGATTTTAACCCTAAAGCAAAGGCAAGTAAGAAAAAGAAATAAATGCTACCTTTAACATCAAAATTACTGTCATGAAAAACATCCTATTTGCCCTTTTTGCCTTACTATTAATAACCGCATGTAAAGAAGAAACAGATAAGCTCAATCTGGTTCAGCAATATTACGAAGGATTAAACTCCGGAGATTATAAAAAAGCATCAAGTGTGCTCTCAGATAATTTCATTATGAGAGAAAACGAAGACAACTTCGAAGTTTCCTTCTCTCCAGAAAAGTTTCACGATTGGTTCCAGTGGGATTCCGTGTTCCAGCCAACCTATGAAATAAAATCATCAGAATTAGTAAATGACACGCTGAGGTTAGCAATTACCAAAAAATGCGATCGCATAATGCTTTTCAATGAAGCACCTCTAACAAATTTAGCTTATTTCGAAATTTCAGATGGTAAAATCAAAGCAATTAATCGGTATAGTTATTTAGGGGCTGATTGGCAAAGATGGTCTAAAAACAAAGAGCGTTTTTTAGAATTTGCACGAACATATCTCCCAGAATACACTTACATTGAGCAAGTACAAAATCTTGAATATGGTTATAGGTTTAAGAAAACCATTGAAATGTTCCAATTTTACGATCAGAACCCAATTACATTAAACACATCCGGAATACGATTAAATACATCTAATTTTAAATTTGATGATTGGGACATACCAAAAGCTGATTACTATTTACTCTATAATAATGATGCTGACAGCATTTTTATATACAATGAATTACAAGGCTCCAAAATAAGTCCGGAAGAATACGCGGAATACAACTTGCCTGAAAATGCAATTACTCCAATTTATTCCTATTGGGCCGGTGGTGGATTGATTCATTATTTAGTGAAGTCCAACTCAAATTTAATTATCTACAAATGTGAGTTTGATGAAATGGAAGTCGCTGAAGCAAAAGAAGGAGACAATCCATATACATATGAGAAATTTAGGATTATTAAAACCAATTAGATGCAATTTCAATTAACATGAATGGTTTACAGAAATTGTTATCTTTAAAATCATATTCATCAAAATAAAATATCATGGAACTTAAGGAAGCAATCATTTTAGTTATAGTTATAATGGTTTTTACGGTAATAGTAACCATCCTAAAAGGGCGAGGAAAAAAAGGCATTGGATATGTATCTATGACTTTTCACGAGATGTTTCACTTCAAAGTTGGAATATTGAAAGTAGATGGATCAAGACAATTTAGCATGGTAGTTGAAAACAGCAGCGATGTGGATGTAGTCATTAAAGATATGTATCTGGAGATTAAAAATGGGACACGTTACGAAAAACAAACACTTCCTGCCTCTTCATTCGATAATACCAAAGAAATGATTATTCCATCAGGAAAAAGCGGCGCAGCATTCCTTTCCATGAAAGAATTTAAGAAATACTTAAACGGTCAAACTATTTTAAAAGCTGTGGCTGAAGATGATTCAGGCAAAGCATTCAAATCTAAAATCATGCAAATTGATCCTTCAAATATGAAATTAGAATTGAAATAAACCCAACAACAAAGAATAAGGTTGTAAAAATAATATTTGGAACTACTCTTTCACAATCTTTTTATTAGCAAATTGGTGTCCATCAACTGAATAAACATTCATTATATAATTACCTGACGGCAAGCTAGATATGTTAATTTTATTAAGATTTGAACTAATAAAACCGTTATCTACCAGATGACCAGAAACAGTGTATATTTTATATTCAGCCACACCATTACGTTTTGCTAATTCTATCATTATTTCGTTTTGAGCAGGATTAGGATAAATCACAATTTCGCTTTCATCTGATGATGAATTTATAATACCTAAATATTCTTCATCAGGGCAATCAATTGTTGAAAAAGTTAAATTCCCTGTATTATCTAATACACCTCTCCAACAATTCCCATCAGGTGATTTCATAATTATTCCCTTACTGATATCACTTATGAAAATATCACCGTTAGTTACCTGCAATTTAGCCTTTGGATTTGTTGTTCCAATGCCTATATTACCAACGGAATCTATTCTCATTCTCTCAAATTCATCTCCATTTCCCTGAGTATTAAACTTAATTACTCCTCTCTCACCAACCGCTCTTAAGGCCAATCCGCTGTATTGACTATACAAATATGTAAAACCTTTTAATTTAGGATTACCTTCATATGAGTAAGCACACACACCAATGGATCCACCTGCAATATTATTTTCTGTCCCACTTAAAAAATTCATAGAGACACTAGATGTATTACTATTATTAATGTTATGAAGTTGAATAAATTGTCTGGGATGTTCCCCATAATATCCAGCATCTGATTTAATATCCAGTAGATATTCCGCAGTGCTATTTCCAATCCCTAATCTTCCAGAATATTGATAAATATTGTTTGAAATAATCTCCCCTTGAGTGTAGGCATAATTTACCATTAGAAATAATAAAAAAGTAAAAAATAAGTATTTCATGATATTAAAATTTAAGTTGCTATAATCATTTGGTTATTATTGAATACGATGCTAAATGTTAGCTGCTAAAAAATCAGCACAAATTTGGATTCAGCATAAAATTAGCGCCAAATAATAAAATAACAAAATATAATCATGTTTTTTTATTTGAAGTTTTATTTTGAAAACCTATTGCGCTTAAACTAGTTAAATTACAATTTTCAATCTTTTTTAAGTATGATATTTGCTACACATAGATTGAAAGAATTTTGTATTTTCGCACTCAGAATTTGAATAGGAGAAAACATGCAATATCAACGTAAACCAGACTGGCTTAAAATACAGTTACCCAAAAGCGATAGCTATAAAAGGATTAACCAATTAATTCAGGCCAATAATTTACATACAATTTGCACCAGTGGAAAATGTCCCAATATGGGCGAATGCTGGAACAATGGTACCGCTACCTTTATGATTCTGGGCGACACATGTACACGAGGCTGTCGTTTCTGTAATGTAAAAACAGCTAAATATCCGGGTGAAGTAGATAAAAATGAGCCTGTAAAACTAGCACGATCTATTGCGAAACTAAATATCAAACATGCAGTTATTACATCAGTTGACCGTGATGATTTGGAGGATAAAGGCGCCGGACATTGGGCTGAGACCATAAAGCAACTCAAAGAACACAATCCGGAATTGACCATTGAGTCCTTGATTCCTGACTTTGATGCAACTCCTGAGCTATTAGATTTAATAGTGGAGGCAGCACCCGATGTGGTTTCACACAATCTGGAAACCATTGAAAGATTAACACCACAAATTAGATCGAAAGCTCAATACCGAAGCTCACTTGAAGTATTAAAATACCTTGCCAACAAAGGCATGAAAACCAAGAGTGGAATTATGGTTGGCCTTGGAGAAACCAAGAAAGAAGTAATTCAGGTAATGGACGATTTATTGGAAGTCAATTGCAAAGTGATTACCATTGGTCAATACCTTCAGCCTTCGCCAAAAAACATGAAAGTTGACCGGTTTGTAACACCTGAAGAGTTCAAAGAATACGAAACTATTGGTAAAGAAAAAGGCTTTGAATTTGTAGAAAGTGGACCACTTGTACGTTCATCCTATCACGCAGAAAAACACATCACAAAAAAGAAAATAAACTAAATACCATGTCAAATAAAATACAATTCCAGGACTGGAAAACACTTGATTACAAAAAATCGTGGGACAAGCAGCAAGAGATTTTTGACTTACAAATTGCACGAAAAAATAATGAAGAAACAACTGAAAACACCCTGATTTTTGTAGAGCATCCACACGTTTACACCTTAGGAAAAAACGGTGACCGCAGCAATATGCTCATCACTGATCAAATGTTGGAAAAAATAAACGCTACATACTACCACATTGACCGTGGAGGAGATGTAACTTATCACGGACCCGGACAAATTGTGGGTTACCCTATTTTCGATCTTGAGAACTTAAAACTATCATATAAAGGGTTTATTGACAATATTGAAAAGGGTATCATGAAATACCTTAAAGAAGAGCACAATGTAGATACTTTCCAGTCTGAAAAAGCTACAGGAGTTTGGCTCAACACAGAACGAGGTGAAGAAAAAATATGTGCTATTTGAACACGCGCCAGCCGATATGTTACTATGCATGGATTTGCACTCAACATCAACACAAATCTTGAGTATTTTGACTATATAAATCCTTGCGGGTTTAAAGATAAAGGAGTTATCTCTCTCGCAAAAATCATAGGAAAAGAGATGGATTTTGAAGCTGAGAAAGTCAAATTGAAGAAACATTTGATGGAAGCTTTTGAAGCTTAATTCCTTTAACCACTAAGTTTACAAAGAAGGCACGAAGAACACAAAGGAGACATAATAATTTGTGAGCTTTGTGCCTTCTTTGCGTTCCTGGTGGTTAATCAAAACACAAATTCTGGTGAGTTTTTTTTTGCTTTTAAATCTAAAATTCAGCTTATTAGAAAAAATAAAGTGAATTTAGTTACACACATCAATATAAGTAGATATAATAAACAAAATTCCTTTGCCAACTATATTTTTTTTCGGGTAAATAATAATTAATCCGATAAAAGTGCTTCATCAATAACTTGGTTTAGCAAAACTAAACAACACAACTACAATGACCTATATAAAAGCAAGTTAGCAATCTCATGCAAGTTGCTTTATAGAATAAATTATTTATATGCTTTTAAATAAGATTTGACTTTTCAATTTTTTATTTCATAACTTAGCTCTTCGAAAAGGTCTATTAAAGAACAATCTTATATTAAAACAATCCTGCGCTAGCATTAATGCCTGCGCATTTTTTTGTGTGTAATTTTTTCTAGTAAAAACATTAAAACAACTACGTATGACACAGAAAATTTATAGTACGATTATAGGCACTGGAAGTTATATTCCATCTAATACAGTTAAGAACGATGATTTTAATAATCATGTGTTTTATGACAAAACCGGGGGAAAAATAGAGAAGCCCAATGAATATATCGTTCAAAAATTTGAAGAAATTACAACCATCAAAGAACGGAAATACATTGAAGATGATCAACAAACATCGGACATTGCTACAAAAGCAGCTGAAAAAGCCATTGAAGATGCCGGTATTGATAAAGAAACCCTCGACCACATTATTGTGGCACACAACTTTGCTGATGTGCCTCATGGAAGTAACCGTAAAGATATTCTTCCAGCCTTGGCTTCGCGCGTTAAGCAAAACTTGAAAATTGAGAATCCTTCATGTGTAGCATACGATATGATTTTTGGCTGCCCAGGATGGGTACAGGCTATGATACAAGCCAACTACTATATCAGATCTGGTGATGCGAAGCGTGTAATGGTCATTGGTGCTGATGCACTATCGCGAATTTTAGATCCGCATGATCGCGACAGCATGATATTCTCCGATGGTGCGGGTGCTACTATTTTGGAAGGTGTGGAATCCGAAGAACCCATTGGAATATTAGGACATCAAACACGTTCAGATACGCTGGAATATGCGAAATTGCTATACATGGGTAAATCAAACAAAAAAGATTACAAAAACCCAAGAGATCATTTCATAAAAATGGATGGTCGTAAATTGTACACGTACGCACTGCAGTTCGTTCCCAAAGCAATTCATAGCTGTCTCGAAAAAACACAAACACCCATTGAAGATGTGAAGAAAATACTCA
>PKTE01000200.1 GCA_002869335.1 Salinivirgaceae bacterium
AGACGGCGAATCCCGGATTGTAATTATGAATACTGCGACTTCTTATACTGAACTTGCAGATGGTTCAGATCCATTAGCAAACGCAACATATACATCCGGTGAACAAGTTGTATATAATGGAACTGAAAATTCAGTTAGTATTGATGGATTAACTGCTGATACAGAGTATTATATCTGGGTGTTTGAGAAAAATTGTAGTGGGGTATTTACGAAATATTTTACTAGTAGTCCTCCTGAAGTAACAGTTTTAACTCCAAGTAGTAACGGCACTGCTTCTGTTGATGTTTTATGGTCTGAAGATTTTGAAACAGATGGACATTTAACCAGGTATGTTGCTTCATCATCTGGAGGTTTTAATGATGGTATACATGACCATTTTAATCGCACCGATGGTTCAGATATTTCGAACATATCTGGTGATTATACTGGAATAAACGGATCTTATTTTTGGGCTGCTGAAGATACTGATGACGATGGTGGAGATGGAAGTGATGTCCAAACTATTAGTTTTACAAATATTGATATTTCAGGATATAGCGATTTATCTTTTTCAGGATATTTTGGGGCAGGGAATGAGAACTTGCCTGGTGCCTCTGCTTATGATGCACCTGATTATATTAAAGTAACTTATTCGATTGACGGAGGAGCGGTACAAAATGGTATTTGGTTTAGTTATGAGAGAGTTGGTGATAATTTCAATGAACCATTAGGTTTAGATGCCGATTTTGATGGGCAATCAGATGTGAACGGTGTAAATCGATTAGGAACTGCACTGCAGGAGTTTACTTTTAACATAGCAACCGGCTCAACACTTGATATCACTATAGAAGTGTATATGGATTCAGATAAAGAAGAAATCGCTTTTGATAATCTAAAGCTTACAGGAACATCCGGATCAATTTATACGAATAAAAATACAGATCATTTTAGATCCTTTACTAATGGAGAATTTAGTAATGCCTCTATTTGGCAAACAGCTGATGTAAATGCCCCGGATATCTGGTATGTATCCGCTTTAGCACCGGATGAAAATGCAGCTTCTATTACCATTTCTGCAAATAATAATGTGACACTTGGCAGCAGCTTAATAGTATCATCATTAAATATTGAATCGGGTGGTAGTCTCTCATTTTCATCTGATAGTCAGACGCTTTCTGTATTGGGTGACATTTCAATTGATGCATCAGGTATGCTTGATTTATCACAAACTGGTTCAACATTATTACTCAATGGCTCAAGTAAGCAAACTATATCCTTTAATGGTTCAGTTAATATATATAACCTTAATTTGAATAATAGTGCGGGAGCAGACCTTACAAATAATTTGACTATTGAAAATCAATTGACTTTTACCACGGGAAAAATATTTGCTTCCAGCTATACTGTTACCATTGAAAATGCTTCTGAAAGTGCTATTGCTGGTTATAATTCATCAAATTATGTGATTGGAAACCTTAAACGAAAAGTAAATAGCACGGGCTCTTATGTATTCCCCATAGGTAGTTCATTAAACTATGAATTTGCGCAGGTTGATTTGAATACATCCAGTGGAATTAATTATTTAAATGCCGTTTTTTCGAGCTTAATATCGGGGGATGCACCGAGTATTTCAACCAGAAGTACGGTTATCAATACACTTTTAAATTCAGGTATATGGACTATAAGCCCAGATGCAGTAACTACAGTTAATTATGATGTAACGCTAATCTCTGTGGGACATGATAACGGCGGTGCCGCTGTGAGTCAACATACAATACTTAAACGCGATAATTCCTCAAGTGATTGGGATCTTTACGGTTCATCTGCCATTGCAGACCAAAGTGGCACCGGTGCTGAGCCAATTACGGTAAAAAGAACAGGTCTGACAGGTTTTTCAGAATTCGGAGGTGGCGTTGCAGATAATCCTTTACCCGTTGAGCTGGCCTACTTTAGAGGAACCTTGACTGATAACGGTATATACCTTGAATGGAAAACTTTGACGGAGATAAATAATGATTATTTCATAGTTGAAAAATCCCTCAATGGTTGTGATTTTAATGAATGTGTTGAAATACAGGGCCATGGAAATTCAAATGTTCCAATTGAATATCAATTTTTGGATAATCAGCCTGTTATCGGTGATAATTATTATAGGTTTAAGCAAGTTGACTTTGATGGTAATTATCAATATAGCCAGGTTATAAGTGTAATAAATGATTTCGCAAATAGCATTGAATTGTTTTATAATAATGGTTTGCTTGTATATCGTCTGAGTAAGCCTGAGTCATTCAAAGTGAGCATATTTAATTACGCTGGCCAATTAGTATCTACTTTAACGGTTTCCACGGAAAATATTCATGGAAAGCTTGATATAGAGCTTCCAAGAAGTGGACTTTATATTGCAAAATTTGAAGGGCTCAGATGGATTAAATCAATTAAATTTCTTCAGGAATAGCGAAATATAATACTATCATATTATAGAACTTCAATAGAATCATTTCTTATAAGTGTCATGTAATTAGCTTTCTGAGATTTTTTAAATTTTATTTAATAATTTCTTTTGAAGATATTTTTTAGATAAACATTACAATCTGCAACAAAAGTTAATTTCATTTCTAAATTTCAATTATCTCAGGATATATTTATAACTTTATTGAGAGGAAATTGAAAGTGGATTGGATAAATCCAGAATATTGTCATTTTCTCCTTATGTCTCATGCAAATCAAATAATTATGAAACTGTATTTCGAAATTCAATACCATACGCAACCAGGTCAAAATATAATGGTTTGTGGTTCTGCAGATGCTTTAGGAAATTGGAATCTTTCAAATGCATTAAAACTGCATTATGAATCTGAAGGTAAATGGTCGGCAGAAATTGAATTAAAGTCTGAAACTGATAATATTGAATATAAATATTGTTTGATTGATCAAAATGGAGAAGGGCATTGGGAATGGGGAAAAAACCGCTATTTTTCTTTGAAGGAAGTTGAAACAGAAAATATTTATTTAATTGAAAATTGGCGAGCTCCGCAAAATGAAGAAAAAGTCTTTTATAGTTCTGCCTTTGAGAAAAATTTAATGCGTCCATTGCATTCTTTAAAGGCAAAGAAAACAAACAGGAAGAAAACACTCCGTTTTCAAATACAGGTGCCCAGAATAGGGGGAGATTATCAACTTTGTTTAATAGGAAATATACCTGAGTTGGGTAGTTGGGATACAAAAAATCCTCTCTTGCTTACATGTGGCGACAACTTTCCACAATGGTCAGGAGAAATTAATGCTTCCCCGATCAAAGAGCCCATTTATTACAAATATGGTATTTACGATATTAAGAAGAAGGAATTGGTTACCATTGAAGAAGGAGAGGACCGCTATTTTGAAGTCCCTAAATTGAAAGAGGACCAGTTTCTCGTGACTAAATCAGATCAAAGTTTTCGCTATCCGCTGGGAAATTGGAAAGCAGCTGGAGTAGCAGTTCCGGTTTTCTCTCTCAGAACTGAATCTGGTTTTGGAGTTGGGTAGTTTCCCGATTTAATTGATTTCATTGATTGGGGTAAAAGTGTGGGTATGAAAATGCTACAGATACTTCCGATTAATGAAACAGTAGCTTCACATAATTGGCTTGATTCTTATCCATATAAATCCATTTCTGTTGTAGCCTTGCATCCAATATACTTAAACCTTCAGAAAATGGGGGGGTTAAAGGATAAAAAGCAAATGAAGTTTTTTGAGGAAAAGCAAAAAGAATATAACAAGAACGTACATGTGCATTATCCTGAGGTCCATAAGATTAAATCTAGATATTATAAACTACTTTTTGATCAGGAAAAGGAGAAAGTGTTCAAGCAAAAAGACTATATCGAGTTTTTCAAAGCTAATAAATATTGGCTGGAACCATATGCAGCTTTCTGTTACTTAAGAGATAAATATAAAACTGCTGACTTTAGAAAATGGGAGAAATACAGTGTGTATGATCCTAAAAAGATACAATCATTGATTAAATCCCGGGCTAAGGATGATATTGTTATTCATTATTTTATTCAGTACCATCTCGATAAACAATTGAAAGAAGTGACGCAATATGCGCGTGAACAAGGTATCGTGTTAAAGGGAGACATCCCAATTGGTATAAGTCCCAATAGCGTGGAAGCCTGGACAGAACCACATCTATTCAATCTTAATGTGCAGGCCGGAGCTCCGCCTGATGCTTTTGCGGTGAAAGGGCAAAATTGGGGTTTCCCAACCTATAATTGGGCGAAAATGGCAGAGGAGGGTTATTCATGGTGGAAAGGTCGTTTAAAGAAAATGGCTGAGTATTTTGATGCGTATCGCATTGATCATATATTGGGTTTCTTCAGAATCTGGGAGATTCCGCTTCACGCAGTAGAAGGTTTATTGGGATATTTCAATCCAGCTATTGCACTTACTACAGATGAAATTGAAGGTTACGGTATTCGTTTCGATTACGAAAGAATGGTAATGCCTTATATCCCATATCATTTAGTTGAAAATAAATTTGGAAAATGGGCTCAGGAGATTATTGATAATTATCTGGATGATAACGGCTGGGGCCATTTTAAAATGAAGGAAGATTTCGATACGCAGCTTAAGGTAAATCAGTACTTTTTGCAAGATATAGAAGAGGAGGATCTTAGCGATGAAAATCGATGGATAAGAGATGGTTTATTCGATTTAATTGCCAATGTAATTTTTGTGCAGACAGGTGAAAATCAGTGGCATCCAAGAATATCGATGCAGCAGACTAATTCCTGGTTAGAATTGGATGAGCATACCAGAAATCAGCTGGATAAGCTATATGTCGATTATTATTATAAAAGGCAGGATGATTTTTGGTATCATAAGGGTATGGAGAAGCTTCCAATGATTATACAGGCTAGCGATATGCTGGTATGTGGAGAAGATTTAGGAATGGTTCCCGAATGTGTTCCTCCAGTGATGGATGCCTTGAATATACTGAGTTTGGAAATACAAAGAATGTCTAAGAATCCAAAAATGAAATATGCCCACCCGGCAGATGCTCCTTATCTATCTGTATGTACCACTTCTACGCACGATATGCCTACGATCAGAGGATGGTGGGAGGAAGATAGAGAAGCCATTCAGGAGTTTTACAATGTAGAGCTGGGGAATCATGGTTCTGCACCATTTTTTGCAGAACCGGATATTTGCAAGCAAATCATTGTTCAGCATCTACATTCACCGGCTATGTGGACTACTTTCCCAATTCAGGATCTTATTTCTATAGACGGTAAACTGCGATGGGATGATACGCATGGCGAGCAAATTAATCACCCTAGTAATGTGCGACATAAATGGCGCTTTAGAATGCATCAAAGTATTGATGATTTAAAAAATGCCAAACATTTTAACGAATTACTTCGAACTTTAATTAAAGAATCGGGGAGGGATTCAGATTATTAGGGTGTCTTTAAAAAAAGCCCGCAACATTGCGAGCTTTTGTATGCTATAAGTTTAATTTTATTTAATCAGGTTTCCAATTTTAATACCTGCTTAAATCATGCGTGGCAACTCTTTTACATAGATGTAACCCGGTATGCGACCTGGTCGCAAATTAAAATTATCCAGTATCAAATAAACTCTATATTTGACTTAATTGATATTAGGTTTTTAATTTCGATACTTTTAATAAACTTATTACTAAAGAGACTGACCATATCGTCCACCCAGCATATAAGAATCGCTGTTTTAATCCGAAATACTCATTTAAAATGCTGGGGAAGAATATTAAGAATCCGAGCAACATGATTGAAAAGCTTATAATGGCTGTAGTTCTTATTTTTAATAGTTTTTCTTTTTTGCTCCATACAACCAGAGCAACCAATGGAGATAAAATGATCAATGGGAAAGGTAAGCCTGAAAGGCCATGCCATTGTAATGGCATAGGAAACATTGCAGGTCCAGCAATAAAAGAATAGAGCATCAATAATAAGACAGGTGCTAAACTTAATTGATGCTTCCTGCAAATCTTCCATAAACCAACAATAAAGAAAATATTTAGGATTGCACTTAGGACTAATCCAATAGTAAAAAGTTCTTGAGTTGGCGTACTTAAAGCTCCCAGTTCACTCACAAGCCATTTAAAGTGATTATAATCTTCAATCATTAGTCCGCAAATGATGGTTGTAGTCCAAAAAGCGAAGGGTGCTAATAATCCAAAATAGAGTAATATTCCAGGTTTCATCAGTTCTTTTTTAATCATTTGCTTTAGGGTATGTATAGAAGATTTTCGTAGCTATTTTCCAGGTTTCTTTAAACTGGTAAAGACACATGTAGTCCACATAAATGGGTTTTCCTTTAGATTGAATCTCGATGATGGCTATGGCAGCGTAACCAGTTACTTTTACATCAACAAATTTGTAAGTCACATATGGATCTAATGGTTTGGGGTTTTTCTTAAGCCTGTCAACCCAATATTGGGCAGGAAGCTTTACTAATTTTCCTTTTTCAAGAATCACAATATCACAGTCTGGGTGCCAACCTTTTTTAACCATTTTGTGATTACCTTCCAGAAATATTCCTTTTACATAAGACTCAATTATGACTTGTTTTACATTTTCAATTTCATCAGAATCATTAGCATTATTAGAAAATTGATTAGAAAATGCTGCACTGCTTATGGATAAAAGCAGGAATGTTGAGATTAAATAATTTAGCTTCATTTTTTTAGTTTTAATAAATGATAAAATAGTTAGTTATGAAGCAAAACTATGTTTGAAAAAGCCAACAAACGTTCGAGAATCATAAAGTCGAACCAATTACTGAAACTTTTTTTTGAATTCTGTGGGTGTAACCCCCGTTTGTTTCTTAAACGCAGTGTTAAAAGATGATTTTGAATTAAATCCTACATCGTAAAAAATCTGTTGGATGGTGAGCTTATTATTAGAGACGTTTTTGAGGAGCTCTTTGGCTTTATCAATTCTGTATTCATTGACAAAGTCGAAGAAATGTTGACCTATTTGGTTGTTTATTATGGAAGACAATGTTCTGGGAGGCATCTTAAGTTGGAAGGAGAGATCCTGTAAAGAAAGCTCCGAGTTAATAAAAGGTTCCTTTTCAATCATGTAAAGTCTTAGTTTCTCCATTCCTGATTTCTGATCAATGTTTTTTGGGTCAATGGTTTTGGCAGCTGCTAATCTTAGATCAACACCTCTGAATAATTTTGGGTTATGTAAGGCTTTAAAAATAAACCAACAAAACATAAATAAGGCAATGCTGATTAGCCCTGCAATAACCCAATTAAAAGCCTGGTAGTATTTTGTATATGGGATTATTTCTTTTACCAAAGTGACAGGAAATGTAATGATAAAAATTAAAATGATCTGAGAGAGTAATTTATATATTGAAATATCACCTTCACTATAGTTTTCCAGGTATATTTTTCTGTGTTTTCTTAAAATAAATGTGGAAGCAATGATGTAGCTGAGTGCTTGAATTTTAAGAAGTAAGACATTACAAAACCATATTGTTTTCGTAAATACTATAGCAGAAGTGCCATTGTTATTGAATTTGATTGTAAATAAATAAATTGGCACTATTGCAATATAAGTGATGAATGGTAAAGTATGAATCAGGTGTTTTGTTTTCAGTTTGAAACTTATACTGCATATAGATAAGACATAAAAATATAGAGCTGGGAAAATTAAGAAAGTAAACGCTTTACTGAATATAAATAGAGTATAGTTTTGATTTAAAAAAAGACCAAAAATATCAACTGAGCAAAGAAGAATAAAACCTGCTAATAAACTATTAGATAGTTTGTTTTTTGTTTTTACGGTTAGTAAAAATAGTGAAAAGAGTAGCGAAATAAAGATGGTAATTATTGCTATTGTTGTTACTATTTTTTGGTCAACCATATTAATATTTTCTATTCACCAAATTTAACAAATATTGTAGTTTTGGTATAAAGAACAGTTGAAAAGAAAAAGCCCGCAACATTGCGAGCTTTTGATTATGATTTGTAGCCAAAATTCAAGATCAAACTACGCTTCAACCCGCTTTGTTTAATAAACTAAATGACATATAAAAGCTGGACAAGCCTCTTTTATGTCAATTATGTTTATTGAACATTCATGCTAACACTAGCCCGCCAATTTGATCGGGCCAACCCGCATTAGGAGGTGCTATTCATATACTAAAACGGTCAATTATACTCGGCCTAAGTTTTTTAAGCGGGCACCTTCTACTTGAAGATTTCGGCCGTAGGTAAATTAAAAACTGTTTGAGATGATGCGCAATATCAGTAAAGTGAAAGAAATCCTTAACTAGCATCATCAAGTTTTTTTAATTTAGAAATCGAAAGTAAAGAAGGTAGCTTAAAAGACTAAGCCAAGCCCTTTTTGCTTCGTTTTTGGGGCATCAAAAATGAAGAGCCCAGCCGGCTGGAGGCGATGGTAATTAATGTTATTTCATTTTAAATTTTAGTTCATCATTTCAAGAAAAACGACTTAGAGACAAATCCGAAATCTTATGTCAATAACCCGTAAATTTTTTTCCGCATGACCAATAATGTAAATTTTATAATCATAACTAGTTGATATTCAGGCGTGAGTTTTTAGGGCGTCACCATAGTGCACAAAACAGGAAGAACAGTTGAAAAGAAAAAGCCCGCAACATTGCGAGCTTTTGATTATGATTTGTGGTAATACTTATTTAATCAAATTTCCAATTTTAATACCTGCATAAATCATGCGTGGTAGTCCCGGTCCGTAAACATATCCAGGGTCGCGGTCTGCACCTCTGTCGAAATCATCTTGATAAGAATTGAAAATATTTTTAATTCCAGCGTAGATTTGCAACGTAGCACCGTTAATACGGGTGTTAAAATGGGCTTTCAAACCTAAATCAAAAAATGGATTGCTTTCGCGTAATTCTCCTTCAACTCCTTCCGGTAATGTATTTCCATAGTAGGGTACAAGCATTGATCCTGTGTAAGTTCCGGTTGCAGCTACTCCAAATCTTTTGATTGGATCATAAGTAATGGTGAAGTATCCATAATCATTGGGAGAGCGAAAAAATGATTTTTCATTAAATTCTTGTACTTCATCATATTCGCTTATTTGGAAAGTGAAACTTCCCTGGAACTTAAGCTTTTCAGTAGGTACAATATTTAGCTCCACATTAACACCTGTTACTGTAGCACCACCTTCAGCATTTATTCGTGTGTATGTTAAAATGCCATCTGAAAGTGATGGTTCGTTTACAAATGCATCCTTTAAAACGGTGTAAAATCCTTCGGTTAATATGCCCACATATACACTTCCAATTTTTTGATTGTAATCCAGTGAGCCCATAAAACTATGACTGGTTTCCTGTTTCAAATCAGGATCATTAACGTGGATAACTTTCAGTGCTTCAGAGGTTAATATATGTAAATCTTCGTCGAAAATTTGCGGTGCACGGTATCCCTGGCTGTAGCTTACTCTAGCCTGAAAATTGGTTAAAATGTCGTATTTAAAGGTTAATCGAGGGCTAATCACATTACCTGTTTTGTCTCCATCGGAAATGTTATCGGAAATTGTGTATTTGTCATAACGCAAGCCAGCAGTGATTTTCATTTTTTCAAAATTGATTTCATACTGGCCAAAAGCACTAAATGTATTGGAATGTTGATCGGCCACAATTCTGCTATCTATTTCAAGGTAGGTAATAGTGGTATCTGTACCGATTATTTCAATTTCGGGATTTTCAATGTCAAGATATCCCAGCTTTTTATCTTTTAGCCATGCTCCCTGATTTTCAATACCAATGGTTAATTCCGACATCTCTAAATGTAAATGGTACTGGGCGCCTGCGTTGTATGAAAAGTCTTTTGTGAAGCCATAATCAGCCAGTGATTGCTCTGCTCCATAGTAAGAATCACGTCGCACTTGTTGACCTGAAACAAACACCGATAATTTATCGTGCTCACGGAAAAATTGGTCATAAGAAAGCGCACCAGTGTTAATGTTATGCGAAACGGATTCCGAAACATCTGACATATGCTCAATGGTATTTTGTTCGTTACCGCCACGTCTGTCTTCATTAATGCGAAAAGCATCTAATGATATTCTGTTTCGGCTGCCAAATCGGTGAAACAGTCGTGTACCTAAAGTGGTGTTATTGATACTTGTTAGGTCAGAGAAATTATCCCCGTTGGCATCATAAGCTGGGCGTTCACGGTAGTACCCATATAGTGACATTCCCGTTTTAGCATCAGATGAAATGAGCGATGTATTGAATTTGGCTGTATGGTCTGCACCAATTTTATTAGCATCTTTCAATCCAACGCCGATAGCTCCGGAACTTGCTTCAAATTCATAAGAGTTAGTGATGGGGTCTTTCAATATTAGGTTGATAGTGCCGGCAATGGCATTACTTCCATATAAAGCAGATCCTCCACCTCGAACTACTTCTACTTTATCGATCATATTTTCAGGAATGAGCTCTAATCCATAAACTCCTGCTAATCCGCTAAATATAGAGCGTCCATTAATAAGAATCTGCGAATAAGGACCTTCCATTCCGTTCATTCTTACTTGTGAGAAACCACAATTCTGACAATTGTATTCAAGTCTTAATCCAGGGGTAAAATCTAATCCTTCAGCCAGATTAGTAGCTTGCGCCAATTCGAATACCTTTGGCGTAATTGACGAAACTATTACAGATGCATCTCTGCGACTTGTGGCATTGCGATCTCCTGTAATGACTACTTCATCGAGGTTCAGTACATCTTTTTCTAATTCAAATTTGTGTTCAATGGTTTTACCTGCAACCATAGTCACAGTAAACTCTTTAGGTGAAAATCCTAATGAATTAGCCACAATGGTATAGGTACCTTCAGGCATGTTATTAATTTGATAATGACCAGTTTCATCAGTAGTTGTACCAATAGTCGTTCCTTTTACCATGATGGTTGCAAATGGAATATGTTCTCCGCCACTAACTACGTGACCAACAAGGTTGGCATCGCTTCTTTTTATGTGTTGAGGGAATGCTGTTATTGCGATTAGTAAAAATACTATTGCTGTTAATAGTCTGATTTTCATTAGTTAGTATTATTTGATTATATGATGATATAATAGTATTGTAATTTTGATTTTAGAAACGTGAGAATCGAGATTGATCTTTCTTCTGAAACTCAATATCACAAATCGCTGCAGTTAATATTTATTCTACAGTCCTATGATTTAATTATGGAAATTAGTAAGTTGGGGGAGCCCTCAGGGGACTATATGAAATAGAAAGTTGTGCCTTAACTTGTTCACACTTTTGGGCTTTTATAAATTCAATTGGAGTTAGTAAAATGGTAACAAATAAGAATACCATTGCAAAAAGAATGTTCAATTGATGTGTGATGAAAAGTTGAGCTTTAGTGTGGCTGTGTTGTTTAATTGGATCTGAATCTGATGTTTTATTAAAAGG
>PKTE01000338.1 GCA_002869335.1 Salinivirgaceae bacterium
CATAAAAATGATTTGGATAAAAATCCATTCATTTCATTAAATCAATGGGTGAATGAAGCAAAAGATTCTGGAATTGAAGACTACAATGCATTTCATCTTTCCAGTTCAGATTTAAAAGGAAATGTAAGTGGTAGGATTGTGCTGTTAAAATTAATCGAAAGTGATAAAATCATTTTTTTCACTGATTACTCAAGTCGGAAGGGAGAACAAATAAATGAAAACCCAAAAGTAGCAGCTACTTTTTATTGGGGACCGATGGAACGGCAGATTCGTATTGAAGGAACAATTGAGAAATCAACAGATATGATTAATAATCAATATTTTAGCCAAAGACCAAGAGAATCGCAGGCAGCGGCCATTGCCAGTAATCAAAGTAAAGAAATTGAAAACAGAGACCTACTTGAATCAAAATACCAAGAGATTATTAACGACAATAATGAACTAAAAAGGCCAAACAATTGGGGTGGTTACGAGATTTCACCTAAATATTTTGAATTTTGGCAAGGAAGGCCTAATCGATTAAACGATAGAATTGCTTATAAGAAATTAGAGAATAGTTGGAACAAGTTTCGATTAGCACCATAAAAAAAGCCCCCGTTTCCGGAGGCTTTGATGTATTTCGATAATATTTAATTAGCGAATATTTGCCTGAGCTGCAGCTAAACGAGCGATTGGCACGCGGAATGGAGAACATGATACGTAATCCAAACCTGTTCTGTGACAGAACTCAACTGAAGTAGGTTCACCACCGTGCTCACCACAAATACCTAACTTAAGTTTAGGATTTGTTGAACGACCTTTCTGACATCCCATTTCTACTAATTGACCAACACCTGTTTGATCAAGAGCCTGGAATGGATCTTGTTTCAACAGTCCTTTTTCAATGTAGATTGGTAAGAATTTACCGGCATCGTCACGTGAGTAACCAAATGTCATCTGAGTTAAGTCATTAGTACCGAATGAGAAGAATTCAGCTACTTCAGCAACTTCGTCAGCTGTAAGAGCAGCACGTGGAATTTCAATCATTGTACCTACTAAGTACTCAACTTTAACTCCTTTTTCCTCAATAACCTGCTCTGCAACGCGACGGATAATTTCTTCCTGCATTTTAAGCTCTTTCACAGTACCAATAAGTGGAACCATAATTTCTGGTTTTGGATCCATACCTTCTTTCTTAAGATCACAAGCAGCTTCGATAATAGCGCGAGCCTGCATCTCAGTAATTTCAGGATATGTATTTCCTAAACGACAACCACGGTGTCCAAGCATTGGGTTGAATTCGTGTAATGATTCTACTTTTTCTTTCACGATGTTCACATCAACACCTAACACTTCAGCCATCTCTTTTTGTGAAGCTTCGTCGTTTGGAGTAAACTCGTGTAATGGTGGATCAAGTAAACGAATAGTTACTCCGAACCCGTCCATAGCTTTAAGAATTCCGTAGAAATCTTCACGTTGGATAGGCAATAACTTATCTAATGCTTCGCGACGACCAGCTTCGTTTTCAGCTAAAATCATCTCACGCATTTTCCAGATACGGTCACCTTCGAAGAACATATGCTCTGTACGGCAAAGTCCAATACCTTTAGCACCAAATTCACGAGCAGTTTGTGCATCGTGTGGAGTATCAGCGTTTGTACGAACGTACATGCGAGTATTCTTTTCAGCTAAATCCATAATTTTACCGAAGTCACCATCTAATGAAGGCGTGATAGTATCAACTTTACCATCATACAATTCTCCGGTTGTTCCATTTAATGAAATGAAATCACCTTCTTTATATACTTTATCACCAATTTTTAATTCTGTATGAGATACTGAAATACCAGCAGCAGAAGACACACAACATTTACCCATACCACGAGCAACAACAGCAGCATGAGAAGTCATACCACCGCGTTCAGTAAGGATACCTTCTGCAGCATACATACCAGCTAAGTCTTCAGGAGAAGTTTCGCGACGAACAAGAATTACTTTGTCACCTTTAGCAGCAAGTTCTTCAGCTCTTTCAGCAGAGAATACACAAATACCAGTAGCAGCACCTGGAGAAGCAGGTAAACCTTTACTTAGTACAGTTGCTTTAGCAATTGCAGCCTGATCAAATACTGGGTGAAGTAGCTCATCTAATTTGTTAGGATCCTGACGTAAAATTGCAGTTTTTTCATCAATCATACCTTCTGCAAGCATGTCAACAGCCATTTTTACCATGGCAGCACCAGTACGTTTTCCGTTACGTGTTTGCAACATCCATAGTTTACCATCCTGAATGGTGAACTCCATATCCTGCATATCTTTATAATGATCTTCCAATTTTTGTTGGATAGTATCAAGTTCTTTATAAATCTCAGGCATAGCTTCTTCCAAAGATGGGAAGTTAGCTTTACGATCTTCTTCTGAAGTACCATTACGCTCTGCCCAACGACGAGAACCTTCTAATGTAATTTCTTGAGGAGTACGAACACCAGCTACAACGTCTTCACCTTGCGCATTGATAAGGTACTCACCATTGAAAATATCTTCACCAGTAGCAGCATCACGAGAGAAACATACTCCAGTTGCAGAAGTTTCACCCATATTACCATATACCATAGCCTGAACGTTTACAGCAGTTCCCCACTCTTCAGGAATTTGCTCTTTTTGGCGGTATAAAATTGCACGAGGTGTATTCCATGAATCAAATACAGCTGTTACAGCTCCCCAAAGTTGCTCATAAGGGTCCGTTGGAAATTCTTTTCCAGCTTTTTCTTTTACAACAACTTTAAATTGCTCTACAATATCTTTTAAGTCATCTGCTGTTAGTTCAGCATCATTTTTATAACCTTTTGCATCTTTTACTTTATCCAAAATTTCTTCAAATGGATCATGCTCACCTGCTTCGGCTTCCACACCCATTACCACATCACCATACATTTGAATAAAACGACGATATGAATCATAAGCAAATTTTTCGTTATTTGAAGCTTCAGCAATAATTTTAACTGTATCATCATTCATACCTAGATTCAATACAGTATTCATCATACCTGGCATTGAAACGCGGGCACCTGAACGTACAGAAAGTAATAATGGGAAAGCCTCTCCTTTAGAACCAAATTTTGCATTCATTGCTTTTTCAGTTGCAGCAATACCAGCCTCAACCTCAGCTTTTATCATTTCAACAACTGCATCTTTTCCAATTCGGTTATATTCAGTACAAACTTCAGTAGTAATTGTGAATCCTGCTGGAACAGGAACTCCAATAAGATTCATTTCTGCAAGGTTTGCTCCCTTACCACCTAACAAGTTTTTCATGTCGGCTTTACCTTCTGCTTTTCCGTCACCGAAGGTGTAAACGTGTTTAGTCATAATTAATCGATTTTATGATTGTATTAAACTTAAATTTCCAAAAAATTTGGGAGTACAAATTTAGCATTTTATTTTGTTTTTTCAGAATAAATCTAAATAAGTTTAACCTTTTAAAATACAGAAGATTAAGCCTTCGCTAACGTTTGCAAAACACGTTATTTTAATGTTAAATTTTCTTCAGAAGTCGTAAAATTCGATTTTATTGGTCAAAATCGTCTATTTGAAGGGCCTCAACAATGTTCCTGGCTTTATGATTAGTTTCTAAATATTCATCTTCCGGATTAGATAATAGGGTTATCCCACCCCCAACATTAAAGGTTAGCTTATTATCGTTGATTAGCACTGTTCTAATTAAAATATTGAAATCCATTTGGTTGTCTCCAGAAACATACCCAAAACTCCCTGTATAAGGCCCCCTCCCTTTTCTCTCCAATTCTTCAATTATTTGACAGGCCCTTATTTTTGGACAACCTGTAATTGATCCGCCCGGAAATATTGCTTCAATTATTTCGCTAAAGCTATTCGTAGATAATTCTCCTTCAACATCTGAAACCAAATGGAAAACATTCTTCAAAGTTTTTAGTATTGGAAAGCCTTTTACTTTTACAGAGCCTGGTTTACATATTCTTGAGATATCATTGCGCAATAAATCAGTAATCATAGCCAGCTCACGCAAATTTTTCGTATCATTTAGCAACTCATTCTTAATATCTTCATCTTTTTCTCCTCTACCCGCAGTCCCTTTTATTGGCGAAGCTAGAATTCTATTATTTTCTACCTGGAAAAATCTCTCAGGAGATGTTGATATCAAATATTTATCTTTTGATTTATAAAATACACCAAACTCAATACGATTGGATTCAATCAATGATTTTGCGGCATTAACCGCATCGCCATTAAATTCACATGTAATTTTTCTAGTGAGATTCACCTGGTAAACATCACCAGCTTTAATATATTCCTGGATTTGACTAACGCCTTCAATATATTCCTTTTTTGAAAGATCTGAGTTTACATATTTCACCTTAAAAGCCTCAAAATCTGCACATTTAAACTCTTTCAATTCCTGCAAACTTATTTCCTTATTAATGGTATTTTGCAAGCCATAAAACTGTTTGGCTTCCCAAGACAAATTAAATCTTAATACATATTGATAAGCATCAAATGCAAATTGATTAAACTCTTTCTCTATTAGATTTTGATAGACCCCTTTCTCTTCAAATATATGTTTTGCATCGTATCCTACATACCCAAATAAAAATGGAAATTCCAAATGTGAGTTCATCTCAAGCAAGGCATCTACAACCTCCAAAGTATTACAATTATTATCGCATGCATCAAACACAGGATTTAAACCCAATATTATTTGGCCATTTGAAACAGAATCAGGACTAGTATAAAGTAAAGTACCATCCCATTGGTCAACCATACTTAAGGCAACATCAAGATTCCATTCCCGATGGATTTGAATTTCTTTGTAATCAAACTTCCACATATTGCTTGAAAAAATTATCTATAACTTTTGCGCCTTCGGACGTTAAAAAACTTTCCGGATGAAATTGGACACCTGTCCAAGG
This sequence comes from Salinivirgaceae bacterium, assembly GCA_002869335.1. Lineage (GTDB taxonomy): Bacteria > Bacteroidota > Bacteroidia > Bacteroidales > Salinivirgaceae > Salinivirga. The sequence goes on from PKTE01000338.1 coordinate 4,923, forward strand.
TTTTTGTTTATAATGAAATGACATTGCTGCATCATTTTCTGATGCCCATGCAATTAATTTCAAATCAGGATCTGCCTCTATTTTCGATTTATGCACTTCTAATGAATTATATCTGGCACCTAGAAATGAATCTTTAACTCCAAGAAATAACTCTGTATTAAGATGCTTTATTTCAGTAGCAGCGCCATGAGCAGGCATTGTCGACCTGGTAATTTCAATACCCTTTCTGTGAGCTAAATACTGTAATCCCAAACAGACACCTAACACTGGAATATTTTCTGGTTCCACTATTTTATTAAAATATTCATTTAAAATCCCTGTTTCTGAAGGTGTCATGGGACCAGGGCCTATTATCAATGCTTGTGGTTGAAAATTAAATATAGTTTTATCATTATTTCTAATTACACGATAAGAATACTCTTTTCTAACCTGCTGCAAAAGATGTAAAAGGTTATGCGTAAAAGAATCATAATTATCGAAAACTATTATTGACTTATTAGTCATTATTTCCAGTTTTTTCTGTAGAAAGCACAAAGTTAAAAAAGAAAATGAAAGATAGATAACTGATCATACATCATGGATTTTAATCAAATATCCATTAACCAAGATTTAAGATCAATTTAAAAAGTATTTTTTCGGCACATATCTTTTATTATTTTTACGAACATAATTATAAATTAATTCTATTGATATGAATAAAATTATTAGTCTAATCGTATTGGCAATTATACTAAGTGCCTGTGGAAAAGAACAAAACGGGTATGAAGTTACTGTTAAATTAGCTAACCAAACTGAAGGAATGGCCTATTTAATGAAAGTAGAAAATAATGCACTAGTGGCATTTGATTCAGCTGAATTTAATAATGGATATGTTTTTAAAGGTTCGGTTGAAAAACCAATGTGGGCTGTATTTAACATTAAAGGAACTAATGATAGAACAGACTTTTTTATTAGCAACGACATAATAAAAATATCTGCTAATCCAGATAATCCTACAAAAATTGATTATGAAGGAACTGACGTAAATGATATTTACGAAGCTTATTTAGATAGTGCTAACAGCTTTAGCATACTTAATTCAAAACTTTATGCAGAATATCAAGAAGCTAATAAAAGTGGTGATAAAGAAGCTGAAGAAGCAGTAAGAAATGAACTTGAAAAGGTTTATGAAATGGAACAGGCATTTTCAAATGATTTTGCCAATAAAAATATGGATAACCTCGCTGGACTTCATGTGGTACGTAGAAAATTAATCTACAACATGACCTATGATGATCTTAAAGCAGCCATTGATAAAGTTCCTGAAGCAAATCAAGACAATAATTATTACAAGTATTTTAGTGAGCACTTAGCCAAGCTAGAAAAAACAAAAGTAGGCAGTATGGCTCCAGACTTTACAATGAAAGATACTGAGGGTAATGATGTTTCATTAAGTGATTTTAAAGGCAAATATACATTGATTGATTTTTGGGCAGCATGGTGTGGTCCATGTCGTAGAGCTAATCCTCATGTAGTAGAAATATACAATGAATTTAACCCAAAAGGGTTTGAAGTATTGGGCGTTTCATTTGATCAGGATAGAGAAAAATGGCTTCAAGCTATTGAAGATGATCAATTACCATGGACACAAGTATCAGACTTGCAAGGATGGAAAAATGCAGCTGGACAAATCTATGGGGTAAACAGCATACCACATACAGTACTAATTGATCCTGATGGAAAAATTATTATGAATAAGTTTACTCACGAAGAGCTTAAGGAAAAATTAGAGGAAATATATAAATAAGATTTATAGAAGTATTTTAGAAAGGCCGGCTGAAAAGTCGGCCTTATTTTATTACTTTAGTCAGGAATAATGAACCAATATTAGATACAAAATGCGATTTATTCTATTAATGTGTTTTTCAGTAATATTAGTCTTTAGTTGTAATCATAAAAAAACTAAAAGACAAGTAGAATCGACTAACAAATATGCCAGGCACTTCATCATTTCGGAAAAGCCTGATTATACGCTTATTACTATTAACAACCCTTGGATTGACGCACAAGATATTCAATATCAATACGCTGTTTTAAGAAATGAAAATTCAAAGGCCCCAAATGGTATAAATATTATTCCTTTATCTCCTTCTCGTATAGCCACCATATCAACAACTCATATTGCATTTTTACAAGTATTAAATGAGCTGGATAATTTGAAAGCTGTTTCATCGAAACAATACGTTTACAGCGAAAAGTTTCATCAAATCGATTCTAAAGAAAGCGTTACAGAAGTTGGCTTTGACACCAATTTAAACATTGAGAAACTTTTGGAATTAAATGTTTCAGTTGTATTTCTATATGGGATTTCCAATGAAATTGAACCGCTACGGAAGAAACTACTTCGTGCAGGAATCATTCCAGTAATGATAGGAGAATATATGGAGCAACATCCATTAGGAAAAGCCGAATGGATTAAAGTATTTGGAGCTATTTATAATAAAAAAGAATTGGCCAACCACTATTTTGATTCTATTGCAAATGAATATCAGAAACTAGCTCAAGAAACGACCAAATCCAAAAGCAAACCAATAGTTTTCACAGGATTACCTTGGAACGACACCTGGCATACACCTGGTGGAAACACTTATACAGCTCAATTAATAAAAGATGCTGGCGGATTGTATGTATTTCATAACGACACTTCATCCATCAATTTCCAATACGATTTAGAAATTGTATACCAACGAGCTGCAAAAGCAGATTTTTGGATCAATACAGGAACAGCAGGTTCATTAAATGACATCAAAGGGATGGATGAACGACTGACACTCTTTAAAGCATTCGCTAATAAAAATGTGTACAATCATAACAAACGCAAGTTAGTTGGCGGGGGCTCTGACTATATGGAATCTGGTGTAGTTAAACCACATTTAATCCTGAAAGACCTAATCCAAATCTTTAATCAAACTGATTCAGCCGAACTATACTATTATCAAAAACTCAATTAAGTTTTTTTATCAAAAATTTCCCATCTTTGTGGCATGTTGAAACCAGTCCATAAAATGCTTATCATTATTTTTATGGCTATAATTCTTTTTATAGCTGATCTAGTCTTGGGCTCGGTTATTATTTCGCTTAAAGATTTTTGGGAAATATTGCAAACTCAAGGAGGTGAAACATATCTTCATAAAATTCTCTTTAACTTCAGAATACCGAGGGCATTAACTGCAGTTGCTGCGGGGATGGCACTTTCTGTGAGTGGTTTAATTATGCAAACCGTTTTTCGCAATCCACTTGCGGGGCCATTTGTTCTTGGTATAAGCAGCGGTGCAAGTCTTGGAGTTGCATTAATAATAATTGGTTTTCAGGCTTTTGGATGGTTTAGTGCTTTTACAGTATTAAGCAATTGGGCTATTGTAATTGCGGCCCTGTTAGGAAGTGGACTTTTATTACTTATGCTACTTATTGTCTCAACTCGTGTCAAAGATATCATGACCATTTTAATACTGGGAATACTTTTTAGTAGTTCAGTTTCTGCGTTAGTAAGCATATTGCAATATTTTTCACCAGAAGGAGCATTAAAGTCTTATGTAATATGGACAATGGGTAATCTTGGAAATGTAACAGGTGATCAATTATTTATTTTATGGTTAGCCATCGGGATTGGCATTTTTATCACTCTATTTAATGGTAAACGATTAAATATAATGCTCTTAGGAGAGCAATATGCCCAAACAACAGGTGTCAATATTTTTCAATTCAGGCTACTCATTTTTATTGCTACAAGTTTGCTGGCAGGAAGTGTAACCGCTTTTTGTGGCCCTATTGGCTTTATTGGTATCGCAGTGCCACATATTGCACGGTTAATTTTCAAAACAACCAACCATTTCATATTAGTTCCAGGCACATTGTTTTTAGGCGCAGCAATACTATTACTAAGTGATATTGTTGCTCATTTACCCGGTTCAGACCGCATTTTACCAATAAACAGCATTACTGCTTTGCTGGGAATCCCAATAGTAATCTGGATTATTTTCAAAAATCGTAATTTAAGTCAGGTATTCTAATGGTTAATAACGAGGGATATATACAACTCAATGACTTATCTGTTGGTTATGAAACCGGTCGACAACAGCGTACGGTAATTCCCAAAATTAATTTACGGGCATCTCAAGGTAATTTGATTGCACTTGTTGGTGCCAATGGAAGTGGCAAAAGTACACTTCTTCGCACACTTGCTGGCATACAATCTCCCATCAAAGGCAGCATATCTATCGATAATAAACCTATAGAAAGTTATAGCCGTCATGATTTGGCAGAGAAATTAAGTTTTGTTGGAACACACTATGACATGCATGCCATGATGCGAGTTCATCAGGTTGTAAGCTATGGCAGATATCCATACACAAACATTCTTGGTCATTTGCACCCAACTGATAAAATGATCATTCGCAAAGCAATGCACGACACTGGAATTTTTCATTTGCGCGATGCATTTATAAGTGAAATTTCTGACGGAGAGAAGCAAAGAGTACTCATTGCAAGAAGCTTAGCTCAAGATACCAATATTATTCTTTTGGATGAACCAACAGCATTCCTTGATGTTAAAAACAAATTCGAGATTTTGCACTTATTGGGAAGATTAGCCCACGAAAAACGTAAAATTATCCTTTTCTCTTCTCACGATTTACAAATTGTGTTAGGAACAGCTGATTTACTTTGGTTTATTGATCATAAGAAGATTATTCAGGGCTTACCCGAAGAAATGGTGCTAAAAAATACTATTAATGAGTTATTTCGCCATTCTGAAGTATATTTTGACGCAGAAAATAACGAATTCCGTATACAGCGGAGGCATAACTTTTGCGTTAGATTATTAGGTTCAGGTGCTCTTTATAAATGGACTGAGCGTGCACTGGATCGTTTACATATTAAAGTTGATAATAGGTGTTCAGGGCCAGCAATTCATATAGAGCAAAAAGATCAGGAAATAGTTTGGACAGTAAACCCTGATAATAAAGGTGATGAATTTTTTGCTTTACAAGATTTAATCCAGCATTTACACAGCAAATATGGTAATAGCAAACAATTACGTTGAATTTACCGTTTATTTTACACTGATATTATTAATTTTGTTATTCGTTTTGACCTTAAAACCACTATAAAATATTAGAATTATGAAAGTTAAAAGTCTTATTCTGTTTATAATAGCAATTTTTCTACTCGGAACTCAAACAACTAAAGCACAGTATTTTAGCGACGAGCTAGGAAAGTTCATGCGTGTTTTCAATTATATCAATAATTATTACGTTGATTCTGTTAATGAACAGAAGCTTATAGAAACAGCAATAAGAAAGATGCTAGAGGAACTTGATCCTCACTCAATCTACATTTCAAAAGAAGAAATCCAGAAAATGAATGAGCCTTTGAAAGGAAGCTTTGAAGGAATTGGAATTCAATTTAATGTTTTACATGATACTTTGCTTGTGGTTGCGACTATTACAGGAGGACCGTCTGAAAAAGTTGGGCTAATGGCCGGAGACCAGATAATTGAAGTGGATGATGAAAACATTGCCGGTATTGGATTAAAAACCAATGATGTTTTTGATTATCTAAAAGGCAAAAAAGGCACAAAAGTAAACGTTAAAATTAAAAGGAACGGAGTTAAAGAACTACTTGAATTTACGATTACAAGAGATAAAATACCTATTAATTCACTGGATGCGGCTTATCTGGTAAACAGCAACACACTTTATGTTAAATTAAACAGATTCTCAGCCACCACAATGAGTGAGTATCGCACAGAACTTGCAAAACTAAAAAAAGGTAAGGTTAAAAACCTCATTTTGGACCTTACAAATAATGGTGGGGGTTATTTATCAACCGCAGAAAATTTGGCCGATGAATTTTTAAAATCAGGAAAAATGATCGTCTTTACAGAAGGTCTCAATGCACCAAGAGAAGAAAGCAAAGCTACCGCCAAAGGTGAATTTGAAGATGGAAAGCTGGTAATTATGATTGACGAAGGCTCAGCTTCAGCCAGTGAGATTGTTAGTGGAGCTGTTCAAGATTGGGATCGTGGTGTAATAGTTGGTCGAAGGTCATTTGGAAAAGGATTGGTTCAAAAACAGTTTCCGCTTCCTAACATGTCAGCTATGCGACTTACCATTGCCCGTTACCACACACCAACAGGAAGAGTTATTCAGAAACCATATGATAAAGGTATAAAAGATTACCACCGTGATTTAATCAAACGTTATGAGGGCGGAGAACTTTTAAGTGCAGACAGTATTAATTTTCCTGATTAATTGAAATACCAA
>PKTE01000349.1 GCA_002869335.1 Salinivirgaceae bacterium
AAAGCAGCATTTCCATCTGGAACAAGTTCAGGATTTCACCCCAACTCCCATGACACTTGCAACTGTTATGTTTTATACAGGACTAAATCCATACACATTAGAGCCTATTATGGTTGCGAAATCAGGTAAAGAAAAACAACTACAACGAAGTTTCTTCTTTTGGCACAAACCCAGTGAAAGAAAACAAATTACTTATTTCTTAAATCAGAAGAAAAGGCCAGATATTTTGAAAAGACTAAGTGTCTCAAAAAAGACCCCCAGAGCCTAAGAGCTTTTGATAAAAAAGTATATTTTTGCAACCGACTTAAAAGACTGATATGCTTTTTAATTCAATTGAGTTTGCCATATTTCTTCCAATAGTATTTTTACTCTATTGGTTTGCCACTAACAAAAATTTAAAAGTTCAAAATGCTTTAATTGTTTTAGCTAGCTACACGTTCTATGGATGGTGGGATTATCGATTTTTATCACTCATTATATTCAGTTCTATAGTAGATTACACAATTGGGCTACTTCTAAAGAAAACATCTGTACAGCCCAAACGTAAATTACTACTACTCACCTCAATTATAGTAAACATAGGCTTTTTAGGCTTCTTCAAATACTTTAATTTTTTTGCAGAAAGTTTTGCCGATGCTTTTACCTTATTTGGAAGACACGTTGAACCTACCCGACTTAATATTATTTTGCCTGTAGGGATCAGCTTCTATACATTTCAAACATTAAGTTACACAATTGATGTGTACAAAAAGAAACTTGAACCAACCAAAGATGTAATGGCCTTTTTTGCATTTGTAAGTTTCTTCCCTCAACTAGTGGCAGGTCCTATTGAAAGAGCAACCAACCTATTGCCTCAGTTTTATAAAAAAAGAAAATTTGATTTTGGTCAGGCGACAGATGGAATGCGGCAAATTTTATGGGGACTATTTAAAAAAATAGTTATCGCTGATAATGCAGCAACAATTGTCAATGAGATTTTTAGCAATTACGATACTTTACCAGGAAGTACACTAATACTTGGAGCTGTATTTTTCGCGTTTCAGATTTATGGAGATTTCTCAGGTTATTCTGATATTGCTATTGGAACAGCCCGACTTTTTGGGTTTAATCTCATGCGAAATTTCGCCTTTCCTTACTTCTCGCGTGATATTGCAGAGTTTTGGAGACGTTGGCATATTTCATTATCCACCTGGTTCCGTGATTATGTTTACATCCCTCTTGGCGGAAGTAAAGGTTCCATAGGAATGAAAATCCGTAACACATTTATCATCTTTATTGTCAGTGGATTCTGGCATGGAGCTAATTGGACATTCATTGTTTGGGGAGGATTAAATGCACTTTATTTCCTACCTCTATTGTTGGCTAAACGTAACAGAAAAAACACCGACAACCCAGCCGAAGGTAGAATATTACCTACATTCAGAGAATTCATAGGAATTTTATCAACCTTTGGACTAACTGTGCTTGCATGGATATTCTTTAGAGCAGAGTCACTAGTTCATGCATTAGATTATATAAATCGAATCTTTTCGGCCTCATTTTTTGAAGCACCAAAATCAATACAGTGGGATTTAGTGCCAGCTCTTGTGGTTTTCATTATAGTAGAATGGGCTCAGCGAGGAAAGCAACACGCATTGGAATTAACAGGCGTTAAAATAAGTAAACCGTTCAGATGGGCTATTTATTATGCAATTATTATTGCTATTATATATTTTAGAGGAGAACCTCAAGAATTTATCTATTTTCAATTTTAATATAGTATGCGAAAGTTTATTAAAAATATAATCTTCTTTTCATTAATCATCGTAGCTTATTTAGGAATAAACTTTCTAATAAATCTTTATTTCATAGAAACGCATAAAGACAAATTATCGCATACAACTATTGTGATGGGTGACTCACATGCACAAAAATTGTTTTATTCTAAACTCATCAGCAAAAACACAAGAAATATAGCACAATCAGCTGAACCATACATAATTACATATTACAAACTAAAAAAGATTTTAGAATCAAACACAATTGATACACTCATCATAGCCTTTTGCCATCATAATATTTCAGGCTTTAATGATATTAAATTCATAGACAAAACCTGGTCTTTTGAAATGATGGAGCGAAGCTATCCACTCACCGGACATCTGCTTTACTCCAATGAATATCCAGTTGACCGTATTGGTTATTTAGGGACAATAATTGAAGAAATGTGCTATTATCCACATAATACACATGGAAGATACATAGGGAAATACAGCAACTGGAATAATGAGGAGATGAAAAAGGATGCTAAAGATGCTACTTGGAGGCATTTTTACTATAAAAAGAAGAATGCCGGCATTTCTGATTTGTCAGTAGGATACCTCAAAAAAATGGTTCAATTAACAAAAGAACACAATATTAATCTTGTATTAATGACCCCACCAGTGCATAAGTCATATTTTGATTTAATTCCACAGAATTTTAAAGATGAATTCAATAAACTAAAAAATGAATTTGAATCACAAGAAATTCCGGTTTTTGATGACTCTCAATATCATTATCCTGACACACTATTTCTCAATAGCGACCATCTGAATAAAAAAGGCAGTAAAATTTATTCATTACGAGTAAGAAAACAATTGCAAAGTATTCAGTAATTATTCCTCTGAAAAGTCCTGTAGTATTTTACGGTAAGTAGAGAACATGTTTGCTCTAGATATAAATCCAACGTATTTGCCATCTTTAACCACCGGTATATTATAGTGAGATGAGTTCTGGAATTTCTTTGCAACCTCTTCCATAGACTCGTCTGGATGCACTAAAGGAGAAGGCATATACATCAAATCTCTCATTCGTACTTTGTCGTATAATTCACGTTTTAAAATAATGTGTCTAATGTCATTAATAAACACAATGCCATGCAAATTATTATCATCATCAACTACAGGAAATACATTTCGCTGAGATTGTGTAACAATTTCAAGAAAATCCCTTAAAGTAGCATCAGCCAAAACTGTTTTAAAATTAGTCTCAATCAAAACATCAATAGACATCATATTAAGCACGGACTTATCCTTATCATGTGTAATAAGCTCCTTACGCTGAGCAAGCTGATAAGTATACACAGAATTTGGCTGAAAATATTTAACAATTACATAGGAAAAGATACTTGTGATCATCAAAGGAACAAACAAATTATATCCGCCAGATATATCAGCTATCAGGAAGATTGCAAATAACGGTGCATGCAGCACACCTGCAATTAAGCCTGCCATTCCTACTAAAGCAAAATTACGCTCCGATATTTCATGTAAACCCACAAGGTTTGCCATTTTACTGAAAACCATACCTGCATTAGCTCCTATGAATAGTGCAGGAGCAAAAATACCTCCTACTCCACCAGCGCCAAATGTAGATGCAGTAGCAAAAACTTTTAAGAGTGTAACGCCCAAAAGTAGCAGAATTACAACCCACATTTCATCTTGCATTCCATAAAAAAAGCTCCGATTAAAAAGATAATTCACGTCCCCAGACAGACAACTATTAATCTCGTTATACCCTTCTCCATAAAGCGATGGAAACATAAAAACAAGTAAACCTAAAATCAAGCCCCCAATCAACAATCTGGAGTATGCATTTTTTATTCGCTCAAACCTATGATCCATAAACAGATATACGCGCGCAAAAAATACTGATATTAAACCAGCAAATATACCCAATAAGACATAGTATAAAAGGTCTATCAATTCAAAAGTAGTATCAACATTGAAAGTATAAAGAATATCATTCCCCATAAAAAAATATGATGTCACGACTGCCGATGCAGACGCAATTAGTAGAGGAATAAGTGATGAAAAAGTAAGGTCTAACATTAAAATCTCCAGGCTGAAAACAATACCTGCAATCGGGGCATTAAAAATAGCAGCAACAGCACCTGAAGATGCACAGCCTATTAACGTTACGATCTGCTTCCGATTCAATTTAAATATCCGCCCCACATTAGAGCCTATGGCCGCTCCAGTTCCCACAATCGGGCCCTCCAATCCAACAGAACCACCAAAACCAACAGTAAACGTACTGGTTATTAAAGATGAAAATGTTTTATGCTTTTCTAAAAAACCACTATTTCGCGAAATAGCATGTAATATTCCTGGTACACCATGCCCAACTGATTTACGCAAAATGTAACGGATAAATATAATAGTCAAAAATATTCCTACAACGGGTGAAATAATATATATGTAGTTATAATAATCATCGAAAGAGAAAGAGTGTAGCCCATGACTTATAAAATGAACCATATTTTTCAGAATAACCGCAGCAAAACCCGCAGCCAAGCCAACCAAAGCAGCTAGGACTCCCATTAACTGCCGACTTGTTAGATTATTAACAACCCATAAATAAACTCTGTTTGCGGTATTATCTTTATGAAGCATTGTAAAAATAAATGTGATGCGAAATTATAAATTCTATTACAATAACCTTGCAATTCATCACATTATAAAAAGTTTTATAGAACACAAAAAAAGGCTCCCACTTAGGAGCCTTTATTATATTAGTTATGATCTTGTATTATCTGGATCTGGATCATCTTCAGAAATTGAATCCCTCATTTTAGTATCGGCTACAATATTTTTCATCTTGTAATAATCCATTATACCGAGATTTCCTGATCGAAATGCTTCAGCCATGGCTGTTGGAACTTGAGCTTCAGCTTCAATTACTTTTGCACGCATTTGCTGTGCCAGGGCTTTCATTTCCTGCTCCTCAGCAACTGCCATAGCTCTTCTTTCCTCTGCTTTTGCTTGTGCAATATTTTTATCGGCATTGGCCTGATCCATTTGTAAAACAGCTCCAATGTTTTTACCTATATCAATATCAGCAATATCAATCGATAATATTTCGAAAGCAGTACCTGCATCTAAACCTTTCTCTAGTACAACCCTAGAAATTGAATCCGGGTTCTCTAATACAGCTTTATGAGAATCGGCTGAACCAATAGATGATACACAACCTTCACCTACACGAGCAAGCACTGTATCTTCTCCGGCACCTCCAACTAACTGTTTGATATTAGCTCTTACAGTCACTCTGGCTTTACAAATTAACTGAATTCCGTCTTTTGCAACAGCAGTTACAGGTGGAGTATCAATTACTTTTGGATTTACAGACATTTGAACAGCTTCCAAAACATTACGTCCTGCAAGGTCAATGGCTGTAGCCATATTAAATGGTAAATCAATATTTGCTTTATCTGCTGAAACTAATGCGTTTACTACCAAAGGCACATTTCCTTTAGCTAAATAATGAGCTTCGAGTTTGTCTCTATCAAGCTTAAGCCCTGCCTTAGAAGATGTAACCAATGCGTTTAAAATCACAGAAGGCGGAACCTTTCTAATTCGCATTGCAATTAACTGTCCTATAGGAACATAAACCTTAGCAAAAAGTGCAGAAAACCATTGTCCTAATGGAACAAAATAGAAAAAAATCCACAGTACAACTAATAATGAAGCAATAATAATAATGAGATAGGTTGTTTCCATAACTATTTAATTATTTGGTTATTTGTTTAACAATAATTTTATTATAATCTACCTTGATAACTTTAACAGGAGTTTGTTGATCAATATATCCCTCATAAGAATGAGCTTCATAATACTTCGAATTAATTTTAACTCGCCCCATAGGATTTAAACGTGAAACAGTAACTCCTTCATCATCTTTTTTAACCTCATCCAATGCTTCTGTTTGAGATACAACACCATCAATATTAGCCTTCAACCCATATTTTTTCCATGTTCCGGAGCGAATCGCCCATATAAAACTAACAACAAAAAACACAAGTGAGCCGGCTAAAACCCAATTTCCTATAAAAGTTCCAAACGTTTCATAGGCCATATAAACACCAGTACCCATAAAAATGATGCCCCCTATGGCAGCAATTGAGGTACCAGGGATAACTAAAAATTCTAAAAGTAGAAGCACTACTCCCAACAATATTAGAATTATAACTGCTATAGTAGATCCCATTATTCAATTGTTACTGAAAGGCCTCTAGATATCAAGCTGTTTCGCATTGGTTTCAAATAATCATATGAACCAACTTTAACGTCGCATTTCCCTTTGTAATGAGTAATATAAGCACATTGCTCAGCCTGCTCACTATCATGCTCACAAACCTCTACTAATGAATCAATAACAAAATCGAAAGTATTGATATCATCATTATGAAGTAGCAATACATGTTCTTCCATCTCATTGCTGAATTCCAGCTGACGTTCTTTCGGGTTAATTTGAGAATTTTTCATTTTTTCAAATTTTGTATTAAATGCTAAAACGCACTTAGTCAATTAACAAAAATAGCACTTTTTAAGAAATTCCCCATATTTTATGATTGATTTAGCGAATAAAGGGTATGAAAATTTCATTTATTATGAAAAAGAATCAACTTTGCATAAAAAAAACATGAAATGTAGAATTGGTTGTGGGGCTTGTTGCATTGCACCTAGCATATCTTCTCCTATTCCAGGAATGCCAAATGGAAAACCTGGGGGTACAAAATGCATTCATCTTTCAGTCGATAATAAATGTTTGATTTTTGGGTCACCGGAGAGACCCGATGTTTGCTCTCAATTTAAGGCTGAACCTTCTATATGCGGAAATTCAAGAGAAGAAGCTTTACAAATCCTCACCGACCTTGAAAATAGTTAGTTAGGTACGAAATAAAGTAAAGATGCATCAATGGCTGAATTCTCAGTAGTTATAAAAAGTGTATCATTCAAAAAAGTTATCCCTTCAAGCTGATACTTGTAATTATCTGGAAATGAAATTCGTTGTTCAAACTCCACCTGTTTCAGATCTGAATATCGCAATACATATGGAATATATTCCTTATAACCAACTAAATAAAAGGCATTCTTTGTGTAATCCCATGTAGCATCTGTGATAAGCACATTGGCATTGAGGAAATTTGAAAATGTGGCTTTTTGAACTCCCTTTTTTAAATCAAGGGTATAGTGAGCTCCAATATTATTTTTCCAATCTTTTGTAAATAAATGAATTAAAGAATCACTAGCCAGCATAGCTTCACAATCAAACTGCGTTTTCCATTTGGTTTTTATCCATTCTGTTTGTTCCGGATAATGAAACTGAATAACAAAATCAACCTTAGCTTCTTGATTTTGCAATTCACTCAATTGGATGGCATAAATTTTAAGGTTCCTTCGTGATCCAAAGTTATTTCCAAAATCTCCAATAAAAAGGTGTGAATTATTTATTGCCAATGCTTCCCAATCATAGTTTTCAGCATCTTTAATTCTTACACTATTCAATAATACACCATTTCTATTAAAACTATACAAAACAGGTTCTCCACCGCTATCATTTATGGTCCAAAAAGTACCATTAAGATAGACCAATGCAGATGTTTCCTCAAGCTTTTGTGGCAAAGTTGACTGGTGATTTAATAAATTCTGACCTAAAGAAGAGATTGCTATCGAAAATATAATAAAGACAAAGAAAAATTTCATGAAATCAAACATTAATCAATACAACTATTTAACAGGCATTAGGTATATAATGTTTTTGTTTTGCATTTCATAAATCTCAATAATCTCACGCTCCTCTAAATTGTGTTTTTTCAAATATTTAGTAAAAGCAGGATAAACTTTCATTGCACCAATCATTATTGAGAATCTACTTACATAAGGAAATGCCGTATAAATATACTCCTGATTATCAATCTGTTTAAACTCCAAACCCTCAATTGGTTGTGTAACAGAATCAGGCACTATAAAACCTATTTCGCTGCGTAACTCCTTTCTTTTGGTTTTTCGAGGATTATCATAATATATCGTTACAGGACTTACCACAGGAAGGCCTTTATTCTTAATCTTTTCCATTACCTCTTCTAGGATAAGCATATTCTTTTGATAATCTCCCTGATGAAAATTGTATACAAAGTTTAGCTTTCGGAAAGGTCCTTGCTTAACATGTACTTTTTTCAAAATACGATGGTACATCATGACACCCATAGCAGCTAAAAACAATACTAAAAGAATAATAAATAATATAAGAAGTTGCTTTAATAATGGTGTCATTAGTCCAAGAATTTACCAATAATTTTTAAGAATAACTTAAATTTAACAGGCTTATAAATGATATCATCGCAACCTGCTTGTTTCGCCTTATTTTCAACTTCAGAAATATTCAGCGCAGTCTGAGCTACTACAGGCAATTTTCGATTATACTCCTTTATAAGTTCAGTTGCTTCAAATCCATCCATTTCAGGCATATTAATGTCCATTAATACAAGATCAATATCTGAATTCGCTTTGGCTAATTCAACCGCTTCTTTACCATTCCTTGCCCTTAAAATTTTCACTTCTGTTTTTCTCAATGCTTCAACAAGGTATAAGTAGTTTGCTTCCGTATCTTCCGCTATAAGTATTTTTTTCTTAGACCAAATGTTTTCAAAGCTTGTTTCCTTTTTGTGCTCTTTAAAGTTCATTTTAATTCCCATCACGAGGATATCATCAATTTGAGCATGACCTCTTTTCCACTCCATTATAGTCCGGTCAAGAATATGTTTCTGCTTATCAAATCCATGCTTGTGAATCTCTAAAAGCATACTTTTAAAGCGTTTGACCATGAATTTCCGTCCCAAAGATCCTCCAAACTGATCCTGATAACCATCTGAGCACATATAAATAATATCATCAGGCCTTGTGGTTATTGAATGATTTGTAAATTCTTCTTTGGTATTTGGTCCATAGCTAATCGACATTGGATCACCAGCAAAAATTTGCATTTCCTCATCTCTGATTAGGAATAAAGGATTATTTGCGCCGGAATATTGCAATTCACCTGTTTTTTTGTCTATCACCACTAAAGAAATATCCATCCCATCTTTAGCTTCATGCACACTACCTTTTTGATGTAATGATTTAATTACATATTCACGCAAATTCATTAATATCTCACTTGCTTGCAATGATCTCACATGCTTATTTTCAATAATCTTGTTTACAATTTCATTGAGAAACGCAATTCCCAACATACTCATAAACGCACCTGGAACACCATGACCAGTGCAATCTGCAACAGCAATAATCAATTTCTCGTTCTTTTCTGTCATCCAATAGAAATCACCTGAAACGATATCGCGCGGTTTAAACAATACGAAATAATCATTCATATATTTCTCGAATGTTTCTTCTGGCGGTAAAACCGCACTTTGAATTCGCTGCGCATATTGAATACTGGCACGAATTTTTTCGCTTTGTTTCTGAATTTCATCCCTTTGAGAAGCAATCTCTTTGTTTTTAGCAGCTAATTGAACATTCGCTTTTTTGGTCTTTTTCACCTGCTGGAAAATAAAAAATGCAAAAGCTAAAACAATGATGGCTATTCCTAGCAAAAGATATCGAATTATAGCCTCATTGCGCAGTTGTGCTTCCATTTGTTTCTTCTCCCGCTCCTTCATGGCAATCATCTCTTTTTGCATCCTGTTAATTTCCTTTTCTTTCCTAAGGGTATCTGTGGTTGCTTGAAGTTTAAATCGCTCTTGACTTAATTCAGCTTCAGTCTTCTGCTTATCAGCTTCTGCTTTATGTACTTTTAATTGAGTTTGCTCTTTTATTTGCTCTACTTCTTTTTCTTTTAAATGTTTATCAAATGAAGCATACAAATTGAAATATTTCATTGTTTCATCTGTATTACCTAACTTCTTATGAATATCAGCGAGCATGCCATAACAAGAGCGGACAAGTTTCATTTGATTTAGTTCTTGTGCTAACCTTAAAGCATTTTCAACTGCTGATAGGGCTTCTTGATTATTGCCAGCTGTTTGGTTAACTACAGCAATATTCATATAAGCACTAGCTGTAGCAGCTTTGTCATTTTGACTTTTAGCAATTTTTAATGACTCTGTAAAAGAATTTAAGGCTTTATCATATTGAGATAAATCTGAATACACCAAACCCAAATTCGTCTGAACATTACGAATTGCAGCTGTATTATTATTACTTCTTGAAATTGTAAGTAATTCCTCATAGTTTTTTGCTGCCAAATCAAGTTGATTATTATTCCAATAGTAGTACGCTATTTTATTCAAATAATAAGTAACCTGATTGGAATTTCCTGCTGCCTTATTCTCCTCATATTTCTTTTTTAACTCATCAATAGACTGCCCAAGCAGTGAAAAGGTTATAAAAAATGCTAATGTCGATAATATAATCTTCTTCATAGTTGGTTTATTAGTCTGCTTATAAATTGATCGAAATTATGACTTCCTCCTTACTTTCATTTCCTAGGCGATCAATGGATTTTATAGATAACTTATAATCACGACCCTTATCAAAATTTTTAATTGATGTTGAATAAGGAATAAATTTACCATCATTGATTTTATAATAAATCTTTTCAAGGCCTGCTAAATTATCAGTGGCAGAAAGAAATACTTGCAAATGGCTAGGATAAACCTTAATCTTTCTATCAAGGGCAGTTTTACTCCCAATTGATTCAACACTGTAATCTATATTAATTTTTGGTCCAGCGTTATCCACTATAAAAAAGAAATCAGCTTGACTTGTATTTCCAACTTTATCATGGCCATTGTAAACTACCCTATGCAATCCATCAACATCAAGTGAAAAAGGCTTTTCATATTTTTCCTCAGCTTTACCATCAATAGAATAATCAATTCTATCTAATCCTGATTCACTATCAGATGCTGTCAAAATTAATTTAGTTGTTTGTGCAATAAAAACCGTGTCACGACTTAGTAAATATGGACCTGAAAACTTGTTCTTTAGTGATGGTCCCGTTAAATCAATATATGCAGCACCTTGCTTGGAATTTTGACTTCCCCCATAAGATTTATTATTTACCTTATCATAAACCCATGTTTTTATTTTTAATGTCCCGTTTGCAGAGTTTAGATAAAAAGGTTCTGTATATTCTTTGCTCTCACCATTACCAACCTGATAATGAATTGATTTCACTCCCGCTTTATTATCCATCGCAGTAATTTTATATTTACTTCTTCCTGAAGAATATTCCAAGCCGTTTGCCACGAAAGTATTTCCCATAATTTCTTCCACAATCATAGGTGGTGTATTATCTACGTAAAATTCAAACTTTTGAATTTCTTCTTTATTACCAACATTATCA
>PKTE01000111.1 GCA_002869335.1 Salinivirgaceae bacterium
ATGCCAGCGTTTTACCTGTCCCGGTCTGAGCTATACCAACCAAATCCCGACCCGACCGAACAGCAGAAAAAGCTTTTTCCTGCAATGGTGTTGGATTTGTAAATCCCAGATCTTCTATTGCATTAAACAATGGTTTAGTAAGGTCAAACTGTGTAAAAGCATTCATTTCGATAAATTTTAGGCTGCAAAGATAGGTAAAAGTCTTTTTATTAATTATTAGAACGTGGATTGTTTATACTATTAACTATTATCTATGAGAGAATCTGATTCCCAATTCATTGGATTGTTTCTGATATAATTTTTTATTTGGTAATACTCTTTTTTGTTGCGAATGATATGATCATAATAATTTGATTGAAAAAAATGGTTTTGTCGATTATATTTTGGCATATCCAATTGATTATCATCAATATAATTATCAATCGCTGAATTTACAGATGATTTAAACCCTGCAATAAATGACGAAATAGATTTGGGTGGGCGAATAATGATTGTTGATTTTGTATTTGTGTATCGTAATCATTTGCACGTACAGACGCACGGCCGTTGAAATTTGATTGTAGAGACGCACGGCCGTGCGGTTCTAAAGCGTTTTCAAATAAATTTTCAATATTTTTTTTATTTTCATTATCATTTTTCACCAATGATCTATTGGTTTCTAATTTTACAATACCATGCAAATGATTAGGCATAATAATGTATTCATCCAAAATCAATTCATCTCGAATATCAAATGATTTTAACCATTCTGATTTTACTATTAATCCGAATGGAGATAATTTTGTCAAGGTTTTTCTATTCCTTTTAATAATTTGCCCGAGAATGCATTCTCTATTCTGCGTAACAAGGGTAATGAAATAGGCTCCTTTACCTGAATAATCCCAACCAAACAGGCGATTTGATTGTATACGATATTTATTGCGAAATTTATCCTTCATTAAGGTATAAGCTATTGACATGTTTTAATGCGGCAAAAATACAAATAAAATTATTTACCATCGATTACATTCATTTTTCCCGTACATTTGTCATTCAATTTGAAATAAATAAAATATGTCGTTTTCCTCATTAGGCCTTTCAGAAGAATTATTACAAGAAATTAATAATCAAAATTATAAGGAGCCTTTTCCCATACAAAAAGAGGCCATCCCAGCTATTCTAAAAAACAAAGATTTACTTTGAATAGCCAAAACCTGATCTGGTAAAACTGCTAGCTATGTACTGCCTATTCTAATGCAGCAACAAGATGTTAAAGAAAAAGCAAACAGACATATAAACGTATTAGTGCTTGTACCCACAAGGGAGTTAGCGAATCAGGTGGTTGATGTATTCAAATTATTTGGCAATGCACTTTCTCAACCCATTAAAACAAAAGCTGTTTTTGGAGGAGTAGCTATTAATCCACAAATGAAAAGCCTGATGGGTACTCAAATTTTGGTCGCTACACCGGGTCGCTTAATTGAGCTTATGGAATCAAATGCAGTTCACATTTCTGACATTGATACATTGGTATTAGACGAAGCCGATAAGATGCTTAATTTGGGATTTAAGGATCAAATGGACCAAATACTTACCAGGCTTCCCAAAAAGCGTCAAAACTTGCTCTTTTCAGCCACATTAAATGAAGATGTAAAGCAAGTTGAAAAGCTTCTGTTAAACAAACCAGTCGTTATTTCAATTGATGAAGAAAAAGACCCATTAGACTTAATACAACAGTTTGCCTATTTTGTATCTGATGAGAAAAAAGGTCCATTGCTCCGCCACTTAATCAAAAGCAAGAATATGCAGCAGGTTTTAGTATTTACTTCTTCTGTTCAAAAGGCAACCCAAGTGGCCAATAAGTTGCGCAATAACGGTATACAGGCACAAGCTATACACAGTAAAAAAAGCCAGGGAGCCCGAACTGATTTATTGACAAAATTCAAACACGGACATTTACAGGTTTTAGTTTCTACAGACTTGTTAGCACGTGGAATAGACATCGAATTTTTACCGTATGTAGTTAATTATGAACTACCTCGCTCCCCAAAAGATTTTATTCATCGCATTGGCCGTACAGGGCGTGCGGAAAATCCTGGTGAAGCTATTTCGTTTATCACTCCTGCCGAAACACATCATTTCAAAGTAATATTAAAGAAACTCAAAAAGTGGGTTGATAAAATAGATGGAGACGAAATTGTGGATAATATCAAAAAATGATTTAACTGATAAGTCTCACAAATAGATTACATAACGAATTATGGATATCGAAAACAATACTTACATACAAACTATTCTTGCAAAATTTGAAGTAGATTCCCTCACTCCGATGCAGGAAGAAGCATATAATACGATACAATCTAAAAGTGATGTCGTATTGCTATCGCCAACCGGAACAGGAAAAACACTTGCATATTTATTACCCATTGTTGAAAAGCTGGATCCAGAAAATACGGAAATACAAATGCTTATTTTAGTTCCTTCTCGTGAACTGGCTATTCAAATAGAGCAAGTTATTCGTAAAATGGGTTCCGGCCTAAAAATCAACGCTGTTTACGGAGGCAGATCAGGAACATTGGACAAAATGGAACTTAAACACCGCCCAGCCATTCTTATAGGTACACCTGGTCGTGTAGCAGACAGATTTAGAAGAGATAATTACACACTCGACCACATTAAGACACTTGTGCTTGACGAATTCGACAAATCACTGGAAGTTGGCTTCGAAAAAGAAATGATAGAGATAATTGATGCATTGAACAACATTCAAAAAAGAGTTTTGACATCAGCCACCACACAACCCAAAATACCACCATTTGTGGGTTTACATAAACCCATTTTCATTGACTATTTAAAGGATGAAACCTCTCAATTAACTATAAAAACAATTGTATCAACTGAAAAAGATAAATTAGAAACACTAACTAAAACGCTGGCACATATTGGTAACCAACCCGGTATAATTTTCTGCAGTTTCAAAGATGCTCTGCAACGTGTTAGTAATCATCTGAAAGAAAATCAGATTCCACACGGATGTTTTCATGGAGACATGGAGCAATTAGATCGTGAACGGGCACTTATAAAATTCAGAAATGGAACACATCAGTTACTGGTGGCTACAGATCTGGCAGCTCGTGGCTTAGACATTCCAGAAATAAAGTTTATTCTTCATTACCACATGCCCCTTCATAGCCGGGAGTTTACACATAGAAACGGACGAACTGCAAGAATGAATCGTGATGGAGTTGCCTATGTGTTAAATTGGCAAGACGATGATTTACCTGATTATTTAGCAGAAATTGAACCTGAGAATGTTTCTGTAAATGATTTAAATGCCTCTTATGATATAAAAAAAAAGCAATGGGAAACTTTGTATATCACCGGTGGAAGAAAAGACAAAATTTCAAAAGGCGACATTGCAGGTCTATTTTTAAAACAAGGTCAACTTACAAAAGAACAGGTTGGTATTATTGAAATTTACCAAAATAGCGCATATGTTGCTGTGCATGCTAATGTAGCACAACAAGCCATCAAAAAAACCAACAATAGTAAACTTAAAAAGAAAAAAGTACGGATAAGTATTTTATAAACTGTTCATTCCTAATAAAAAAAGCACGACTTTTTGCCGTGCTTTCATTTCATCTATTTTTTCTTTACCAGGTATATCTAATTCCAAGAGCTACTCCCCAGCCAAATCCACTATGATCTCCCAGGAAATCAAACATAGGACGAGCATCCAAACTAACCAATAGTGGTACATCAGCGGTATTAAAATCATATTCAAGGCCGATTTGACCACCTAAACCTACATTAAAGTAATCATTTTCACCCGAATAAGAATAAAACCCTAGAGCTGCACCAGGACCAACATACCAGTTTAGACCTTTTGTTAAATTCCAGTCCCAGTGATAAATACCAGCTAAAAACATTCGGCTGTGTCCATTTCCTGAGCCAAAACCAAGATCCAACTCAAGTCTGTTCATTTTACCCATTTTGTGTTGATAAGAAATTTCAGCACCATTCACATCTCCGTCGCCTCCAAGTCTTACACCAATTGCGTGTGGGTTAACCTGAGCTTCAGCTATAAATGCAGCTGAAATTAAAATTGCAATAAACAATAGTTTTTTCATAATAATATATATTTAGTTTTAGTAATCTTATTTTATGAGTACGTCACAACACGTATTATACATAATAAATACACTTTTGTTCATTTTTAAAGATTAAAAAATCAAAACAACATCTACTTTTTAAAAAATACATCAATACTCAATTACGGATTTTTCAAATTAATCTGAGACAACTCATTAATTTTAGTTATGTAATCACAATTAAAAACAAACAAGCATAAAGGATTAATAATATCTTCTTTATCAGTGACTTAACAATAAAGCTTCTGGTATTTTTATCAGAATTTAAAAGTGATTTTAAGAGATAAATACAGTAAATAAAATATCGCGATAAACACCCTCACTTAATTTGTTGCTCTTATTATAATATTGCCATTCGATCATCATTTGAAATCCAAACATTGTTAAAAACCTTTCAAAAACTAATAAGAAACAGCATTGTAAATAATAATTATATTAGCGATGTAAAATGTGTATATGAAAAAATATGATATTGTCATAATTGGAGGAGGTCCTGCGGGAAGTTCTGCAGCTTTAAGTTTGAAAAATTCAGGTCTTAAAGTTGCACTTTTTGATAAAAAAAGCTTCCCACGCGAAAAAATTTGCGGGGATGGTTTATGTGATAGAGCTATAAATACACTAAAAGAAATATCACCTGATTATTATGATGAATTCATAAAAGAGCTAGATCCTACAATTATAAGCAAAGCTTCGCTTGTATATAAAAACAAGCAGCATGAATTTGGTTATGGTACATATGGGTATTTAGTTCCACGATTACAATTTGACAACTTCATGATTAGTCGAGTTAAACGTGATTGTGCAAATGTAGATCTATATCAAAATTCTGAGATCGTTGATACAAATAATATAGATAACGGTTTTGAAATAAAAGCAAAAAATGAGTCATACTTTGCACGTTTAGTAATATTTGCCGTGGGTGCACACTCCAGTTTAATACGAAAATTCACACAACAGCCATTTAAAAAAGAACAATATGGAATAGCAGTTAGAGCTTATTATAAAGGTGTTACAGGAACTAAAAATGACCGTGTGGAGCTACACTTTAAAAAGCAATACATTCCGGGTTATTTCTGGATTTTTCCAATGAAAAATGGCTTAAGCAATGTTGGATTCGGTTACCATATGAAATATGTTTCGAAGAACTCTGATAACTTAAAGGATATAATGGCAGATTGGATATCAAATGATTTAAAAGAACGATTTGCAACTGCAGAACAAGTTACCCCATTAAAAGGTGGAATGATACCATATTCGGCAAACTCGTTTAATTGTGCTGGTGATAATTACCTAATAGCAGGCGATGCCGCATTTTTAGCTGATCCTTTTACAGGAGGAGGTATAGGCAACGCAATGTTTAGTGGCCGTCAAGCTGCATTACAGGTTAAAAGATGCTTTGATGAAAATTATTTTTCTTTAGTAGAAACAAAAAAATACGAAGAAGCCCTGAAAAAAAGAATGGGAAAAGAGGTAAAAAGACGTTACAATCTTCAAGTGATAATCTCCAGACATACATGGTTAGTAAATGTTTTCTTATTTATAATCAGGAATTCCAGTAGATTCAAAAAGTTACTCAAATCATACTACAATTAACCCATTTCTTAAAGCTAAGCTACAATAGATACACCATTGCTAATAAGAAATTTACTAACACAATTAGTCTTTAACACACCGAACAGAAAAAAACAAATGATAAATGCTAGAACGTAATATTTGACTTCTTTCTGAACTTAAAGTTCTATAATACCCCACAATTTCCTGCTCTTTAGTCTTTGTCCACCAATAAGCAGAATTCCCAATTCCAGTAAAATTTCCATAATAGCTTCCACTTCCTGCCGGTAAGGCATTAAAACCACTAATCCCAAACTCAAAATCGTCATCTAATGCGCCATTATTCCACAACTGAGCATTACCCGCAAGTTTACTTCCTTGATTAGTACCTCTCCAACCCTCACTGTTAGCTTCTTCCTGAATCATACCCAATTCCATTTCTAAAACTTTCCAATCTTCGTCAGATGCAACATGCCACCCACTTGGACACAATTTATCTTTTCTTACCGCATAAAAGTCATATAAAGCACCATATGGATCAGCATATGAATTTTCGTTAAAATCATACCAACAATATAATCCCGTAGTATCAAAATCTGTATTACCAGTATTTAGCAATTCAATAGGTGTTCCATCTTTATATGTGGTTACTTTTAAGTTTTCAGCCATCCACTCCTGCTCGCCAATAATTACAGTATTATAAACGTTACCATCAATATCAGTAACTCCATTTCCATAATTAACATTCGGATCGATTGTAACGACAACCTCATCGGAAGCTGTTTCATACAAATCATCATATGCAGTAGCTTTTATTGTATAAGCACCAAGGTCATTTTGTGATGTAATCCAAGAATATGTATATGGCAATTGATTTACAGTTCCTATTAGATTTTCTTCTATAAAAAATGATATACGATACAAGTTACTATCTTGATCATCAGCTTCGACATTAATAACAATAGTATCTCCTTGTGTGAATACTTTATCACTTTGTGGGCTGGTTATGATGCATGTTGGTGCATGATTAACAGGATCATTATTAACGGAATCATTATTATCAGGTTCTTCTTTTTTATTACATGCAGTAAATAACAAAATTGAATTTAGAGTAAATATTAAAAGGAAAGTTAAAAGTTCTTCATAGCATTATATTTTCATTATTATTTTCGACAATAATAATAAAAAATTATAGAAGAAATGAAGAATAACAAAATTTACAATATGATTAACAAAATAGAATATAAAATCGATCTAATTAAAAAGAAAAAATTAATCAAAGCTTTTAAACCACTCTATGGCTTCTTCTTCTGTATTAAATAGTTTTAGAGGCAACCCAAATTTACCTGATACTTTGATAATCATATTCATGTAGTATTTTTTGAATGCATTACCATCAAAAACACTACCCGCTCTTTTAAGTCCTGCTTTTATAGCTTTAGGTAGCATCTCAGCTTCAAACCATTTACGGTTTTCAGGCGAAACAACACCCTGATTTCTAATATCAGATAAAAAATTCTCTATCGGACTGGTTTTAGCATAATCAAGCATTCTTATAAATGCATCACGATACTCTTCTGTAGTTCCCTTTTTCTTCCATCTTACCTTTCCTAATCTTAATTCGGCTTCGTAAGATAGTTCCACCACTTCACTATCATAAAATACTTTACTCATTGGTTTTATTCGTTGGTTATTATATCAAATTTATAAAAATTATTCATTAATAAATCATTTAACACTAATAAATACACATATGTGAATTTTTGAAGTCCCGATTTACTATGAAAAATTTATCTAAAAAAGTTATTTGACACCCAAGCTTAACACCATAAAAATATTCTCATCTGCCGGATTAGTAACCAATGCAACGGACATTGGCATTGAGAATTTATCAGAAAGATCAATAATTCGGGAGAGCTTTACTCCAATTTCGGCCATATTTCCTTCTTGTGTATTGTATATACTCTTTGCAGGAGTACCACCAAGAAAAACATCCAGATTATATTCATTTAATTTAAGCGTATAATTTGCTTGTAGCCATGTTGAAAAATAATTATCGCCATTGGTTTTTTTATCGTTTCCATAAAAAATAGTAGCTGCAGTTAAGGTTAATGGTAATTTCTCACCAAAATCATAATCTACCATTAATTCAAGGGCATGATTAGTCACATTGTTCTTATAATTGAAATTATCGAACCGGCCAAAATCATTTTCATCCTCAGTGTAATAATCATTTATTGTAAAAGTAAATTGATCATATGCATACGACAAGTATAAATCGACCTCTGCAAATTGGCCATCAGTAGCATATGATCCCCAAGCTCCAATACTTATACCTTTATACTCAAACCCAAGGTATGGTTGTAAATTTGGAGAAGTATTAACCATCATGCCACGCCATAAATATCGGCTTACAAAATCAAATCCTAGATCAGATTTTAATTTTGTTGAATCAGCATTAGTTTGTGCAATTGATAACGAAACAAAAAATACAAGTACAAAAAATAACAAAAGCTTTCTCATAAGCAGGTTTATCATATAACTTATTCAATATAAATAAATTACAAAAAACAACAAAACATTAAATTTATTAGAATGGCGGCCTAACAAACACTTATTTCAGTGTTTCACGTAATTATTATAAGTAATTCACGTAAAAGTAAGTATAAAAGAAATAAAATAAGCTAGTTACATTAAGAAAAATAAAAAAACGTCTTCTCAAATGAGAAGACGTTTTAAATTATTTAAACACATGATTTTACTAGAAAGATTCAAAATCAGTATCACTTTCATTCATCTCAATTTTAACTCCAGTTTTGAATTTAGGAGCTTCCTCATTTTGTGTCTTCTTTTCAAAAGACTTATTAGGCATATTATATTTCTGATTACTTTTTCTCACTGACTTATTCACATTATCATCAACAGTAAAAAATGCCATAAGTTCTTTGAGTTGTTCTGCCTGACTTGATAGTTCTTCAGAACTAGTTGCCATTTCTTCAGAAGCAGCTGCATTTTGCTGTGTTACCTGGCTCAATTGATTTATAGCATCATTCACCTGATTTGCTCCAGAAGTTTGCTCATTACTGGCCGCTGAGATTTCCTGTATTAACTTGGCAGTTTTCTCAATATCTGGTACAATTTCCGATAACAGTTTTCCTGCTTTCTCTGCAATCAAAACACTACTTTTAGAAGTCTCATCTATCTCTTTTGCAGCATCCTGGCTCCTGGCAGCCAATTTCCTAACTTCTTCAGCAACTACTGCAAATCCTTTACCATGCTCTCCAGCTCGCGCCGCTTCTACAGCAGCATTTAAAGCAAGAATATTTGTTTGACGGGCAATTTCACTAATTATACCAATCTTGTCTGCAATGTCTTTCATAGAATGTACGGTTTGCTCAAATGCTTCATTGCCATTTTTGATATCCGTTGCTGCTTTAAGTGAAATTTTTTCAGTTTGATTTGCATTATCAGTATTCTGCTGTATGTTACTTGCCATTTCTTCCATTGACGATGATACCTCCTCTGATGAAGATGCCTGCTCAGATGCTCCTTGCGATATTTGCTGAGATGTAGAACTTAATTGGTGACTTGCTGCAGCAATATTATTTGAACCAGTTTGGACTCCTGTAACAACTTCTTTTATCTGAGTATTCATTTCTCTTAATGCATCAATCAAATTCCCAATTTCATCTTTTTGGTTTACATCGACAGTGGCAGTTAAATCTCCTTTAGAGATTTGTTTTGCAAATGCTAATCCCTTATTCACTGAAATAGTAATACTACGGGTGATTAAAATACCTATACTCACCCCAACAATTAAACCTATAATAAGAAATATAATAATCATCAGATCAGCTCTGGTTACCTGATTATGCATTTGTTCAGTTAATTGATGATTTACCTCTTCTGCCAAAGAAATTACGTCATTTGAAGCATTATTTAAAGAATCAAATTCCTCCTTAAGCTTATGATCTGTGGCAACAAGCTCCTCAAACTCTTTTTTAAACAGGTCCAAATTATGCAACATTTCTTTGACAATAGCTTTATACTCTTGATTACTTAAGTTCTCATAAACCTCATTAGCCTTATTCTTAGCATCATTAAAATCTTTATTAAATAATTGAACATATTGGTCCTCTCCAGTAAGATCAAAGTTTAGCTCATCATCTTTCAGTTTTCCTATAATACCCGATAATTCATATAATTGTACCAATTCTGTTACGTAGCGCCTTAACTCTTCATCGTTAATTCTAGCTTTCAGATAATTACTCATGCTCTTTTCCAGCTCTTCAATTTCAGAATTAATTAATTTTGATTCTTTCTTAAATTGAACCCATTCTTCATGTCCGATTTTCTCATTTTTTAATACTCTCCCAAAAACATCTTTGTACAATTCAATATCCTTCTTTACATTACCAACTATTTCCTTATCCTCCTCACTATGAAGTATTTCATGCAAATCATTAGCCATTCTGGTGGCTTCGCTAAGTTCATCATTTATTTTATTTACAAGCCCCTGCTCCTGCTTTGAATGATACTGCTCTGCAAATTTGCTAGCTAGTAGTAATTTCTTCTCAACTTCTTTTATTTCATTCATTTGGGAAACTTCTCTATCAACTTCATGCAATGAATAATAACCTACGTATCCCATGGCCAGTGCGACTAAAATAATAAGTCCAACACCAATGGATAGTTTGTATGCCAACTTTAAATTTTTCCAATTCTTACATTTTTTTTTAATTTCTAATCAAATTTAGACCTTTATGAAATCTAAATCATGCGTATTAATACGGGAAATAGTAGTCCTTTTGTCTTTTAAGCAAGCACAATCTCCTGAAAATGAGCGATAAAAAAAAATATAATAAATCGCAAAATGCTAATAAAAATTGAAGCTTAAGCAAATAGAATCCCAGGAAAACTTGATCAGTGATAGGATAATAAAAGTGAGAAATAAAAAAAGGCCGGAAAAAATTCCGACCCTTTTGCAAATAATATTTTAATTTTCCCTCAGCACATTTTCATCATACTCTAGTTCAAATCTTAACTTATGCTTAGATTCTTCCATTGCTAAAGATAAAAACAATCCTTTCATTTCTTCATTTGGAGCTCGCTCCGCAAGATTTGAATAGAGCTTAAATGCTGCTTTTTCCTTTTGCATCGCTAGAACTAAGGCATCATGATAACTCATATCATCAGTGGGTTGCACTTTAGTGGTATAATCAGCTATTTGAAGATCGGCTACTTTCTCATCAGATACTTCGAAACTGCCTTTTTCTTTGATATCCAATAAACG
>PKTE01000064.1 GCA_002869335.1 Salinivirgaceae bacterium
GAGATACTTCCAAATGTAAAATAAGTGATTACCATGGGAATTGGGAGGGCTCATATGCATAGAGGTCGTGTTCCGGAAGTAAATATTATCGGTGTAAATGATATGAATTTCAGACAGGCTGTAATGTATCCTTTGAGTGGAAATTATTCTAAGCCTGATATGGTTTTATTACATGGAAAAGGTCATGAGTGGGCTCCGAAGGAATTAGTTTCGTATACTTTTACTTATTGTCTTTCAGGATTTAACTCTGAAGATATACAGCTACCTGCGCAAGCCGATACTTATGTTAATAAATTAAATATCGCACTAAATCGTTTTGATAGAGGCAATGAAAGAGTAGCTCAGGAAAGACTGAATGAGTTGCTTATGGATGAATTGCAAAAAGAGCAACAGTGGTTAAGTAAATTTCAATCAATGTTTCAAAGCACGCATTTTGGAGCCTGGAGTGATTTGTTTGAGCAGCTCAATAAAGAGGAGAAAAATGAGCATATTAAATCCAGGGTAACTGGTTTTTTAAGTATGATCAATTATGTAATGACGGAAAAATATATCGAACAAGGATTGACGGAGAAAGTAAATGAGCAACTGAAAATTTATAAGTTGATTGATCCGGAAAACAATGATATATTATTGTTAACAGCACTAAATTTATCTAAACAGGGAAATAACGATGAAGCTATGAGTTATATTTCGAAAGCAATAGAACAGGGATTCGCTAATTATCAGAAATTATATTACATGAAATATCCAGAGGAACTATCTAAAAGAGAAGATTTTGTTTTAACTTTAAACCAAATTTATCAGGAGAGGGAAATTGCTAATTAATAAATAAGTATAGTGTGAAGTGTAATTCCATACATGTTATTTTATACAATAGTATGGAAGCGAGCTTTATACGACCATTAAAAACTAAATTTTAAACGTATGAAAAGATTATTCTTATTGGTTGCGGTAGCTATGTTATTCGCAGCTTGTCAAACAGACAAAAAAGGAGGTGAATCAACAGATGCTACTCAAAATGGAGAGGCAAAGAAAGAGTGTGTTGTAAACTTTGAAACTGAGAGTGGTATTCCAGAGCTAAAAGAAGTTACTGATGAGGCTGTAGCTCTTACATATAACTTTGAAAAAGGGTTTAAAACTAATTTAGACATGGATTATGGCATGACCATGGAAATGATGGGACAAAAAATGCCTATGACCACAAAAATAGAGGCTAATTACGAGATTAAAGATGTTACAGAAGATGGAAATGCCATTGTAACTACAACATTTACTCGTTTTACAATGGAGATGGAAGGGCCTCAGCCAATGAAGTTTGATTCAAATAACGAAACTGATTTAGAAGGAGAACTAGGTGAGATATTTACTCCAATGTTAAATTCTGCTATTGAGACTGAAGTTAGTCCGAACGGTGAATTGATTAATTTCAATATGGATAAAGTATTGGAAAATATGGATGAGGAGCAAGCTGAAAAGATTCGTCAATCTGTAGAGCCTTTCTCAAATCAATTTGCACAGAATGCTTTTATTACTCTACCAAAAGAGTCTGTTAAAGTAGGTGATGTGTATGATGCTGGTGTTATTGAATCTGGATCTGCCGGTATGTCAATAAAAATGGAAATGAAATACAAAGTTCTTGGAATTAGCAAAGACAAAAATGTTGTTATTCTTCAGCCAGATGGAAAATTTGATCTTAATATCGGTGGCGGAGAAGCTAATGTTATTACTAATGAAAATACTATTAATGGTTGGGTTGTGTTCAATTTAAAAAACGCAAGCATAATTCGTTCGCAGATTAATATGAAAATGGATGTTGAAGTTGAGCAAATGGGGCAAAAAATGCCTTTGATTATGACAATGGATATCAAAATGACTGCTAAATAGATAAAAAAACACTTTGCTTAAAGCTCTGTAAGTCAATTGCAGGGCTTTTCTTTTTTATTACAAATGAATAGTTATTTTGTAAACAACTCAGAAACTGCTTACTTTGCAAAATAATGACGCTACATTGTCAATAAAAATTCTTTGGTGTGAATACAACAATTGGAGTAATTGGAAGTGGTAGCTGGGGAACAGCCCTTGTTAACCTTTTTACACAAAATGGATATCACGTTAATTGGTTCGTACAAACTCAGGAAATAAGAGAGTATATATATGCCCACGGGCATAACCCCAGTTATTTGTCATCAGTTTCGTTAAATATGGACAAATTGAGGGTTACAATTAAGATTAATGACCTGATAGAAGCTTCTAATTTAATTGTACTGGTCATCCCTTCGGCATTCTTACATAGCGTTCTCGTTAATTCAACGGAGCCACTTAAAGATAAAACAATAGTTTCAGCTGTAAAGGGTATTATCCCGGAAACAAACGATATAATTGCAGATTATTTATTAAAAGAATTTCACGTGCCGCGAGAGAATTTTGCTATGATTGCAGGACCCAGTCACGCTGAAGAGGTTTCTTCGGAGAAGCTTACCTATTTAACAGTTGCCAGTGAAAATGTTGATATAGCCAGAAACTTAAAAGAAATCTTGCAAAATCATCACATTCGGGTTTCTGTTTCGCATGACATTGTAGGAGCTGAGTTTGCTGCGGTTGCCAAAAACGTATATGCTATTGCAGCCGGTATCTTTCATGGATTAGGCTATGGCGATAATTTTCAGGCAGTGCTTGTTTGCAATGCAGCCCGCGAGATGCGTGAGTTTATGAATCAGGTGTGTCGTGTGAATGCAGATATAACAGAGTCTGCCTATATGGGAGATTTGCTTGTAACTATGTATTCGCAATATAGTCGTAACAGAATGTTTGGAACTATGATTGGTAAGGGATACAGCGTGAAATATGCCCGTATGGAAATGATTCAGGTTGCTGAAGGGTATTTCGGGGCCAAAGGCCTTTCTCATTTTATGGAAGTGCTGGGTGTGGACATGCCAATTGCAAAAGCTGTTTATCAAGTGTTATATGAACGAAAGTCGGTTTCTAAGACATTTAAAGAACTTTCAGAAATTTTTACTTAAAGGAATTATTTCTTTAAAATTATTTCCTTTTTACCTATCTTCGTTTGTATGGATAGTAACGTTGAGCTTTCGTACAAATACATTGTAATTGAGGGGAATATAGGTTCAGGCAAAACTACACTTACGCAAAAAATGTGCGATCATTTTAACGCAAAAGGAATTTTTGAGCAGTTTGTGGATAATCCTTTTTTACCTCGCTTCTATGAAAATCCGGATCGATATGCATTGCAACTTGAATTGAGTTTTTTGGTTGAGCGATTCAGACAATTAAAGGATGAGTTGGAAAGTAGTTTGTTTCATCAATCTTTGATTGCAGATTACTATCTTAAAAAATCACTGGTTTTTGCTGCAGAAACACTTGATGACGATGATTATAAATTGTATTCAGGAATTTTTCATACTATGTTTTCAAATTTGCCAAAGCCTGATTTGTATATCTATTTACATAATAAACCAGAACAATTGCTGAAAAATATTGCACATCGCGGTCGAACATATGAGAGTAATATTTCAGCAGAGTATCTTGCAAAAATTCAGCAAAGTTATTTTAGGTATTTCAAACAGGTAACAGACTTTCCAGTTGTTGTGGTTGATTGCGATCAATTGGATTTTGTGCAAAATCAGGAGGATTATCAGATAATGCTTGAAATACCCCGAAAAAAATACAAAAAAGGCTTTCAGATTTATGAATTTCAAAATAAGTAACATTTAAATCGATTTATAATGAGAACTTTATCTTTACTAATAATTTTTTTATTGAATTTTTATTTCATTTCAAATGCACAAGATAAAAGTGATTGGCAAGGTGGTGTGCCTGAGGGTTGTACTTCCATTACAGTAGGTAAAAAAGCAAGTGCTGATGGATCAGTGATGACTTCGCATACAGATGATAGTCACCGTACACGTAGCTGGATGGATATTGTACCTGCAAAAGATCATCCTAAAAGTGCCACTTTTACTGTTTACAAACGTGAAGCATTTGATTCGCTTGCTATGCCTTCTTACAAGCACACACCAATTGGGACTATTCCTCAGGTAAAACATACTTTTCAGTTCATAAATACTGCCTACCCATGTATGAATGAACATCAGTTGGCTATTGGTGAGTCTACATTTGGTGGAAGAGATGAATTGTTTAGTGAGGAATGTTTGATTGATTGCCAGCGCCTTGTGCAGTTGATGCTGGAGCGTGAAACTAATGCACGTGATGCCATAAAAATGGCCGATAAATTATTACAAAAATATGGATGGAGAGATGTGGGTGAAGCATTGACCATTGCAGATAAAAATGAGGTCTGGCATTTTGAAGTTGTTGGTCCCGGAAAAGGAAATGTGGGTGCCATATGGGTTGCACAGCGTGTGCCAGATGATCATATATCTGTAAATGCCAACGCAAGTACAATCAAAGAAATTGATTTGGATAATAAAGACTATTTCATGGCCTCTGAAAATATATACAGTTATGCGAAAGAGCAAGGTTGGTGGAAAGAAGCTGAAGTATTCCGTTTTTGTGATGTATACTCTCCAGGAAGATCTATAGCTTCTCGCCGTCGCGAGTGGCGTGTGTTTGATTTGTTAGCACCATCATTGAAATTAGATCCTACTTCAGAGTATTATCCATTTTCTGTAAAACCAGATAAAAAAGTATCTGTACAGGATATGCGCATGGTCTTTTCAGATTACTATCAAGGAACACCTTATGATATGCGTAACAATATTAAAACAACAGATAAGGATGGGAAAACAGTAATTTCGCCATTAGCAAATCCATTTATGCCTTACGATCAATTGGAAATCTCTGGAGTGAATGGAGGTTGGTACCATGTGGGCGATGACGGTCATTTTAGTTTTTATGGAGAACGTACAATTGCTCGTTGGTATACAATGTACGGTACAATTATACAGTGTCGCGATTGGTTGCCTGATGATGTTGGTGGTGTAGTTTGGTTGGCACAAGATAATATTGCTTCTTCGGTATATATTCCTGTGTATTGTGGAGCAACAGATTTGCCAGAGTCATATAAAACTCCTGGTCGCCCTGATGGATTTACTCGTAAATCAGCATGGTGGGCATTTAATCGTTTGGGAACATTAGCTGCTCAGCGTTGGGGAGATATGCATAAAGATCTTGATGCAGTGTGGAATCCGTTGCAAGAGAAGTATTTAAAAGAGTTGAAAGAGACCGATGCAAAAGCATCTAAAATTAAGGACAAAGAAGAGCGACGCAAATTTTTAACTCAATATGTCATGGATAAAGGAAATTATGTGGTTCAAAAAGCTTGGGAATTAGGTGATTATTTATGGACTAAGTATGATGAGAAATTCTAAATAGATATTGGATCATGGATCGTAGATCTTAGTTTATGGATATTGGATAGTAGGCAATGGATCATTGATGTTGGATTATGTGAGGTTTGAATGTGATCTAATTAAAAAAATAAAGCAAATGATATCCTTAGTTTTTATATATAATCAATAACTTAGCATTATAAACTAAATTACACACGCCCAAAATCATACATCATGAAAAAATTCACTAAACAAGAAGCGTTGGATTATCACTCGTCCGGGAAACCCGGGAAGATTGAAGTGATTCCAACAAAACCAAATAGTACCCAATATGATTTATCATTAGCCTACTCACCTGGTGTGGCTGAACCTTGTCGGGAGATTGAAAAAAATCCTGATGATGTATACAAATACACAGCTGCTGGCAATCTTGTAGCAGTTGTTTCCAATGGTACAGCTGTACTTGGAATTGGAGATATAGGTGCTTTGGCATCAAAACCAGTTATGGAAGGTAAGGGGCTGTTATTTAAGACCTTTGCCGATGTAGATGTTTTTGATATCGAGATTTCTGAAAAAGATCCGGATAAGTTAGTAGAAATAGTAAAAGCTATTGCACCTACTTTTGGAGGTATAAATCTTGAGGACATTAAAGCTCCGGAATGCTTTCATATTGAGCAGCGACTAAAAAAAGAGTTGAAAATTCCGGTTATGCACGACGATCAGCATGGAACAGCAATTATTTCTGGTGCCGGTTTGTTAAATGCATTAGATATTGGTGGTAAAAAAATTGATAAAATCAAAGTGGTTGCTAATGGTGCAGGTGCTTCAGGAACAGCTTGTTTGCGTATTTATAAGGCGTTGGGAGTGAAACCACAAAATATAATAATGTGCGATAGTAAAGGTGTTATACGTAAAGATCGTAAAAACCTTACTGATTCAAAGAAAGAGTTTGCTACTGACCGCGATATACATACACTAGAAGATGCTATGAAAGGTGCAGATATGTTCCTCGGACTTTCTGTAGGTAATGTGCTTACAAAAGATATGGTGAAAAGTATGGCTAATAATCCAATCATTTTTGCCATGGCCAACCCTGATCCGGAAATTACATGGGAAGAAGCTCATGAGGTTCGCGGTGATATTATTATGGCCACCGGGCGTTCAGATTATCCAAATCAGGTGAACAATGTTCTTGGATTTCCATTTATTTTCCGTGGCGCTTTAGATGTTAGAGCTACTGATATTAATGAAGCTATGAAATTGGCAGCAGTAAAAGCATTGGCTGATTTGGCTAAGAAATCTGTTCCCGAAGAGGTAAATCAGGCTTATGAAGTTAAAGGTTTGACCTTTGGAAAAGAATATATCATCCCAAAACCCAATGATCCACGTTTGATTACTGAAGTGGCTCCTGCAGTGGCTAAAGCAGCGATGGATTCAGGTGTTGCTCGTATACCAATTGAAGATTGGGATGCATATAAAACGGAATTGAAACGCCGTGTAGGTCTTGAAAATAAATTGGTTAAGCAAGTTTATGAAAGAGCCAAGCAAGATCCTAAGCGTGTGGTAATTTCACAAGCTGATAATTACCAGGTTATTCGCGCTGCAATTATGGCTAAAGAACAAAAAATCGCAGAACCTATTCTTGTGGGTAATACGATTAAAATTAAGGAAATTGCCAAAGAATATCATCTTGAGCTTGATGGTATCCAATTAATTGATACAGCTTGTCAGGCCGAGGAAGAACGCCGTGTGTATTTTGCCAAAGAACTCTTTGCGATGCGTCAGCGTAAAGGAATCAGTTACAATGCTGCATATCGATTAATGACAAACTGTGATTATTACGGAGCAATGATGCTTGAAACGGGTCAGGCTGATGCTTTTATAACTGGTCAGAAAAATAAATACGGCGAATCATTGCAGCCTGTTCTTGAGGTAATTGGAGCCAGAGAAGGATTGAATCGAGTAGCTGCAATGTATATTCTTTTAACCAAAGCAGGGCCACTTTTCCTTGCAGATGTAGCTGTAAATCGTCAGCCATCTGCAGAAACGTTAAGTGAAATTGCGGTACTTGCAGCTGAGGAAATCCAACGACTTGGATTTACACCTAAAATTGCAATGTTATCCTATTCAAACTTTGGTTCAGTTAGTGGCGGTAGCCCATCGAGGGTTAAAGAGGCAGTTGGAATTTTACACAAAAACTATCCTGACTTAATCGTTGATGGTGAGATGCAAGCTAACTTTGCATTGAATCCTGAATTGCTTAAGTCAAGATATCCTTTTAGTAAAGTGATTGGACATCATATCAATACATTGATATTCCCTAATTTAAGTGCTGGTAATATTGCATACAAGCTAATTAGCGGGGTGTCTGATTCAGAGTTAATTGGGCCTATTCTATTGGGTACAAGGAAGCCTGCTCACGTATTGCAGCTTGAAAGTGATATTAATGAAATTGTGCGTATGATTAGTGTTGCTGTAGTTGATGCTCAGTGTTTTATGAGAGGGAAGAAACATAATATGATTTAATTAAGAAGCTTAAATAAATAATTAAACCGGGGCAAGCGCTCCGGTTTTTTTGTTAAACTAATTCTTGACTTGCCTGTTTTCTCTAAAAAATAATATGAAACACATTTTTATAATTGTAATAATTTCATTTTTATCTTTTTATAGTTTTTCTCAGCCTATTAATGAAGATAAATCAAAGGTTTTGTTTGAAATCGGGAATTTTAAAATCAATACAGTTGAAGGAACCTTTCATGGTATGCAAGGCAAAGTGAATTTCAATCCAAATGATTTAGTAAATAGTGAATTTGACGTATGTATTGATGCCTCTACTGCAAATACCGGGAATAATAGTAGAGACAAACATTTAAGAGGAGAGGATTTCTTTAATGTGAAAGTTTATCCTGAGATATGCATAAATGTTAATTCCATTGAGAAATTGAATGGTAAATATATGGCTGAATCAGAATTAACCATGTTGGGTGTGACTCGCTCAGTTGATATTCCTTTTGTTTATGAAAATAATACCTTGACTGGAACTTTTGAAGTAAAAAGACTAGATTTTGGCCTGGGAAAAGATACTGGAACCTTTACTGTTTCTAATGAAGTGGAGATTACTATTGTTTGTGTCCTAAAATGAACAGTTATTTGATTGTTTAACCTTTTACTAAACAAATTGTACAATTTTTGCTTTTAACAGACACATAAGAAAGGAAAAGGAAGAAGATGAAAAAATATAGAATTGTAGTTATTGCAATGCTGCTTTTTATTGGAGTTAGTCTAAATGCTAATGCTGAAGCAGCTAAAAAACACATACTATTTGGATTTGTAGTTGATGCCACAAATGGTGATCCATTAGAGTATGCCACTGTTAAATTGCTAAGTATAAATGATAGTGCCCTAATTACAGGTACAGTTACCAACCTTAATGGTGAGTTTTTGTTGGAAACAAAACTAGATGGGGAGTTTTTACTGCAAGTGAATTATTTAGGGTATCAAAAAAGCATTCAAACTATTGAAGTTAAAAATGCATTTAGAAATATTGATTTAGGTACAATTCGATTAAATCCGGCTGCAGAAAACCTATCTGAGGTTACTGTAATTGC
Source organism: Salinivirgaceae bacterium (assembly GCA_002869335.1). Classification (GTDB taxonomy): domain Bacteria; phylum Bacteroidota; class Bacteroidia; order Bacteroidales; family Salinivirgaceae; genus Salinivirga. The sequence continues at coordinate 8,918 of PKTE01000064.1, forward strand.
CAATGAAAATGCAGTGGATTATAAAATAGATAAGAAAGTAATGCATGTGTCGCAACAATACACAGCAGCATCAGGTTCTGCTGTTGATGTCCTACAAAACGCACCAGCAGTGCAAGTTGATGTGGAGGGTAATGTGGCATTGCGTGGTAATTCCAGTTTTACGGTGCTAATTGATGGTAGACCAACCGTTTTGGAATCTACTGAGGCATTGGAGCAAATACCCGCTGCCATGATTCAGGATATCGAAATTATTACGAATCCATCAGCCAAATATGATCCGGAAGGAACCGCCGGAATTATTAATATTATCACAAAAAAGAGATCCTTAGAAGGAGTTAATGGTATTGTAAATGCAAATATTGGACTAGACGATAAATATGGTGCTGATGTTTTATTGAATTTAAGGACTGAAAATTTCAATTATTTTATTGCTGTAGATTACAATAACAGAAATAATCCAGGTAATATGGAAGAAGAGACAGAGTTTTATTCTGATCCCTTATTATTTCGTACTGCAGATGGAGATCGCATAAGAGGTCGAGAACGCTATAGTATGAGAGGTGGTATTGAGTGGTTTCCAAATGAGAAAAATACTTTTGTACTAAGCGGCCGTATGGGGCATCGGTCACATGAATGGAAAACTGAAACCGAATTTAATGAATGGACTTCTGCTGACCCTACAGTTTTCAGATCGTATAGTATTGAAGATGGCGGTCGTGGTGGTAATTTTTATTCCGTTTCAGCTGATTATGTACATCAGTTTTCTGGCCCAAAACACAAGTTCGATGCTAACTTCATGCTATATAACCGCGATGGCGATGATGAAACTCTAAATACCTTAGAGGATGTTTTGGGTAATATTATTGACGGGCAAATTTCTGGTGAATATGGACCTTCTTCAGGTTTTAGATACCGGGCCAATTATATGCAACCCTTTAGCAAACTTGTAAATATTGAGGCTGGTTTGCAGGGACGTTATCGTAATTCTCAAGAAACAAATGAAGTGTTTTATTACAACACTGCAACTGAAGAATATGATTATCAGGATGCATATAGTAATGATGTGCAATACTTACAAAATATCCATGCAGTCTATGTGCTAAGCAATGGGGAATGGAATAATTTCGGATATCAGTTGGGCTTTAGAGCAGAATATACGCTACGTGAAATAAAACTAAACAATACAGGAGAGACCTTTGATATTGAACGAATGGATTTTTTACCAACTACACATCTCTCATATAATGTAAACGATAACAACCAGTTTATGGCCAGTTATAGTCGTCGAATTGATCGGCCTCGTGGTTGGTTTCTAGAGCCATTTGTAACATGGGAAGACGCGTTTAATGTACGAAGTGGAAACCCTGATTTGAAACCGGAATATATTGACGCATATGAAGTTGGGTACCAAATGAATTTTGGAAAGCATGCGCTTACTACAGAGCTATATTACCGTAAAAAGAAGAACAATATTGAACGTGTGCGTGATTTATGGCCGGGTTCAGATGATATTATCTTAGCTACATTTGCTAATGTGGGTAACGATCACTCATTGGGAACAGAGATAATGCTTAACTTGAAGCTGGCAAAGTGGTGGTCTTCAGATGTTTCAGGTAATTTCTTCGACTATAGGGTAGAAGGTGAATATGATGGAGAAAGCTATGATAAAAACAGCTTCACTTATAATGTACGTTGGAATAATACATTTACACCTTTCGAAAATACCCGTATTCAGATTAATCCGGCCTATTATGGTCCTGAAGTAGAACCACAGGATGAGGAAAAACCATATTTCAGGGTCGATGGCGCTATCCGACAATCGTTTTTGCAAAAGAAGCTTCAAGTTACCCTTCAGGTTAGGGATATTTTTGCAACAGCAAAATGGGAAGCAACTACAGAGACTAATGCATTCTATAAGCACAGACTATACAAATACAGAGCACCTATTGTGATGCTAAATCTGACATGGCGCATTAATAATTACAAAAGTAAGAAGCCGGAAGGAGATATGACTAATGGTGGCGGAATGGGAGAGGA
>PKTE01000015.1 GCA_002869335.1 Salinivirgaceae bacterium
CCTTCACGCAAAAATGTAGTGAAATCATTTGCATTCATTTTGTCACGCTCACCCTTAAAAGCTACTTTCTTATCAACTGGATCAATTGACACAACTACTCCAAATTCAATCGTAAATATTTTAGCCTTCTCAATACCAAAACCAATATTTACTGGAGCCAATGTCATTACGTTTATTCCCAATTCAACAGCAGCATTGCTAAATACAATTGAATTTGGATCTAGAAATTGACCAGAACCCAATGGATTTGACCATTCACTCATCATTGATCCAGCGCCAGTTAATGTTTGTGAAACTATATCATAAGTAAAAGAGTAAGTACAATCTAATTCGGGATCAAACTTTGTTGGCGTAATTAAAACATTCGTCTCAAACCCAAGTTCAGCTGTTCCGGGTTCTAATGTCGTAGAAATTTTGGCTGAATTAAACTTAACCACCGTGCCTGTTTGATCAATATGCAAAAACTCTACAGGCCCATCTGTAAACTCCATAATACCTTCAAACTCTAATGAGCGAGGTGCAATGGCAGCACTCACCTCAATGTATGGCGTCGTTATTTTAAACAAGTCACACACTTTTTTAAGGCTGCTTTTTGTATCAGCATGTGCATTTAAATAGAGTCCATCACCAGTAATATGTAGGAATATATCTGTAAGTCCAATTTTAGATAACACTTTAAAACCAGGCAAATGTTCCAATTGCTGTACTTCAACATTTGCTTTTAGTTCTTTGGATTCCAGATTACCGGTAAAGGCAAACTCGCCAAATTTTCCAATTTGAATTAAATATTTTTCACCTTCTTTTCTAACAGGGATATCCCCAAAACCTTTAATATTGATATTTTGAGACAAAACAGTCCCTAAGGCAAACATAGCCAATAACAATGTAATAAATAATCTCTTCATAAGTACACTTTATTAATAATTGCTGTAAATAATAACTGTTTGAGGGTTTAATTTGGATTTTGGGTCAGTTTGAAAATACGGAGAAATTTAAAAATGAGTTTCAAAAAAAAGACAAAAAAATATACTCCAAAACACGAACAAATCATATATAACTGATTTTCAACACCCTTTAAATTTTATTTATATTGAGAATAAATTAATTATTGCTCATAAAAGTTATTGTTGTATAATTATAAGTTAAATGTGCATTAACCTGACTTTAAATAACAACTCCAACAAAAAATTAAAGACAAAATCAAAATAGTTGCAAGGCCTGTATTCATGCGCTAACTACACATTAAAATTTTAAGTACAACATCAACATATATCACTAGAATTTAATAACTTAGCAAAAGAAAATATGCTAACATGAAAAAACGAAAAAGCTATATCACTGCTCTCATGACTATTTTTCTTTTGTCAATACTTTTGAGCGCCTGCCACTCTGATTATGTGACTCTCGACTACCATATCTTTCCTAATGCATACAGCAATAAAGACTCCACATTAATTGCTTTCATGGCCGAGACAAAAGCTTATCGCAAAGCTACAGGCATAGCAAGATTTCCTGATGGAGGTCAATCATTAGTATTTTACTACAAAAGAGATCTTTTTATTTTTAGCCTAACAGATAGTACAAGAGTGAATGTACTAAACCTCAACGATCTAAGCACATTAAAAGGACATATTCTGTCATCTCCTAAAATAGTAATGTGCTTCTCGGATTCAGTTCTATTCTTCCGAATTAAGCCAGTTCTCAATTGGGACTCTTATTATAGAATAGCGCACAATGCAGAGGATTCAGCAAATATTGAAATGCTTCAAAAAATTTACAAGAAACCCTTTTTATGGGATATCTCGAAAAACGATGTTTGGCAAATAGATTCTATTGGAGTCAATCCGATATGCGAATTAAAAGACTCGCTTCCAATAATGACGGCATATAATTTAGTCAAATCCGTTCCAATGGAATCACTGGGATTCGACATCATGCAAATTTATCCAAAATCAGAAAAAGACTATGTGTATGAAACTATTTATCTTAAAAATGATTCCCGATTAGCAAGGAAAGCGGTTGTTGAGCAAATTATATCCAGACTAAGCCAAAAACAAATTAGATCACTATTGCTTAAAATGGATCAATACCCAAACAGTTTAGATGATTATGAAAAATTACAATATCAAATATCATCAAAAGAAACTTACGAGCAAATAAAGGCGCTTCTAAAATAAAAGGCAATAGAAGCTATAAAACTGAGAATAATGACAAGCTCATCCGAATAAAAAATGATACAGGAATATTGTAAAGAAGCCTAAAACTTCCTCCTATGTCTGACACAAAAATTGGATAAAATATTTTCTATACTCCTATACAATATTTTTTCAGAAGTTTTCTTAATACCCGAAAATGAATTCTAGCAATGCTAAGCCATAATAACTAACCTCTTAAAAAATAATCAGGCAAAAAATAATTAAAAGAGACTTTTTTGTAAATTGTACTAATGAAAAATTACAAGGTACTATTATCTGTTCTTGCAGGTATCATTAGCTTCTTTCTATCACCTTATGGCTTAATTAGTGAATGGGGCAATATCTCTATTGACATACCTTGGGCCATTATATTTCCTGTTATCATCTCTATTGCATTTGGATGGAAATATGCCATTGTTGTTTCTATATCTGGAGGCGCCATTTATCCCTTTTATCTATGGTTTGATAATGGCTACGCCTGCTTATTAACCTCAATCATTTATACTATTACATATGTATTGCTTGGATTCGTTAATTACAAATCATTTAAAAGTCTATTAAAATCATTTTACCTGCGTTTGGCTGTCGTATTTTTAGTTATATCATCCATTTTTTACATCCAATATTATTTTCTATTTGAATATGCTCTTAGCCTAAATCCTCCCTTTTGGAATAAAGAGGCATACGATTTTATGAATATCGACATTATTCATAGCTTCTTTATAAAAGATAGTTTAAATTACCTATTAATTTTTCTACTTGTAGCTACTCTACTAAAGCTTCCTGCTGTTCAAAAACTTTTACTTATTGAAACTTTGAAGAAAAGCAAAGACAATACAATAATTTTCTTTGGAACAATACTAGCAGGAATTATCATTTGGGTTTTCTTTTATTTACTTACTGATAACCTAATACCACAAAAAACAACTGAACACTCCAATTATCTCACAATGGCATTTTATGTAATAACTTACAGTAACATACTAGTCGCTAGAGTAATAATGGAGTTTCGCGAAAGAAATAAGCAAAGTCTAATTGCGATTGCAGAAAGTGAAGAAACTTTCAGGAAACTTTTCGAAGAATCATCTGATGCTATTCTCCTAATTAATAGTGAAGGACTATTTGTTGAATGTAATCAGGCTGCATTGAATTTACTAAAAATGAAACGAGAGTAATTCATTAACCTACCTCCCGTAAAGATTTCCCCAGAATACCAGCCAGATGGACGAAGTTCTGATGAAAAGGCAATTGAAATGATTGATTTAGCTTATCAGAAAGGAAGTCACCGTTTCGATTGGACATGTATAAATTCTGAAGGTGGAGAATTCATGGTTGAAGTGTCTCTCATGCCAATAATTGTAAAAGGAGAAACAATGCTTCATACAACATGGCGGGATATTACGCAGCGTAAAAAAAATGAATTAGATCTAATAAAAGCCCGATCACAAGCTGAAGAAGCCAACCGCTTAAAAACAGAATTTATTAAAAACATGTCGCATGAAGTTCGCACTCCCATGAATGGAATCATTGGATTCTCAACCCTTATGGATGACGAAAGCATTTCTCACGTTAAAAGAAAGTACTATTCAAGAATTATTCAAAATAGCAGCAAGCAACTCTTAAGAATCATTGACGATATTCTTGCTATTTCAACACTTGAAACAAAACAGGATAAAGCCATTGAAGAAGAGTTTAGTTTAAATGACACACTGATGGAACTATTTTCCATTTTCGATTTAAAATCAAAAGAAATCGACATACCTATTTACATAAAAAAATCATTACCCGACAATAGAAGCTACATTATTAGCGATAAAACAAAGCTTAACAAAATACTCAGTAATCTATTAGAAAATGCATTAAAATTCACCAACAAAGGATTTATAGAATTTGGCTACGACATAGAAAACAACAATATTATTTTATATGTAAAAGATACTGGAATTGGCATTTCAACAGAAAAGCAAAAAATAATTTTTGATCGATTCATTCAAGAAGATGAAAATATAAAAATGAATCATGGAGGTTTAGGACTTGGCCTCTCTATTTCAAAAGAAAACGCGATCTTACTAGGTGGGAATATACAAGTAAAATCTGAAAAAGGACTTGGTTCAACATTTTATGTAACTATTCCATATAAACCCGGTTCAGTAAAAGAGGAAAAAATAAAAAATGACCTTATCAATATTGATCCAAATAAACAATATACAGTCCTAATAGCTGAAGATGAAAATGTAAACTATTTATACCTGGAAACACTGATACAAGAACTTGATAAATATCAATTCAATTTATTACAAGCCAAAAACGGGAAAGAAGCTATTGATTTGTGTGACACAAATAATCAAATTGATTTAATACTCATGGATATTAAAATGCCTGTAATGAACGGTATTGAAGCATGTAAAATTATATCAGTAAAATACCCTAACATACCCATAATTGCACAAACTGCTTATGCTACAAATAAGGATAGAGAAATAGCAATTGAATCTGGCTGTATTGATTATATAGCAAAGCCAATTGATCCGACAAAGTTTTTCAATTTACTGGAGAAATATTTATAAAATAGTTAACGCTATTATGATTTAGATGCGAAAAGGGTACTAATTTTGCTATCAATTCTGAGCAAAATAATACATTTTACACACCGGCAAAAGCATGAGCAACAAGGATAATATAAAACTTGCAGCAAAATACATACAAGAAGGAAAACTGGTTGCCTTCCCCACCGAAACAGTATACGGACTGGGAGCAAACGCATTAGATCCAATGGCGGTTGCTAAAATATTTGAAGCCAAAGAGCGCCCATCTTTTGACCCACTTATTGTGCATATTGGAAGCCTTGACCAATTAAAAAGTCTTGTAAGAGAAATCGACAACCGTATTTTAAAAATAGCAAATAAATTCTGGCCAGGCCCTCTCACAATGGTATTACCCAAAAGCGATATAGTGCCAGACCTTGTCACATCAGGTCTAAATACAGTCGGCATCAGAATGCCGGGCAACGAAATTGCATTGGAGTTGATACGCACTTCAGATCGTCCTATTGCAGCACCAAGTGCCAACAAGTTTGGCCGCATAAGCCCTACAACGGCAGCTCATGTAAAAAAGCAATTACCCGACATTGATTATATCCTTGATGGAGGAAAAACTACAGTAGGTATAGAATCGACAATTATTAGACTTACAGATAAAGGTTTCCAAATACTTAGAAATGGAATTATTACACGCGAAGATCTCGAAACCATTCTCCCATTTGATGGAAATACAGAAATTGAAAAAGGATCTGCACCAGGAATGCTGAAATCTCATTACAGTCCACGCAAAAAATTGCTAATTGCTAATGAGAATATATCAATCACTGATTTCTCAAAATCTGGACTTATATCATTCACTGGAAAATTAGAAAATGGGGTTGACAAAGTTATTCGGGTTTCGGAGAATGACGACCTTAAGGACTATGCTGTAAACATGTTTGAAGCCATGCATGCATTTGAAGATGATACTGACATAGAGACAATTATTGCTGAACCAGTTGAAGAAAAGGGAATTGGCATTGCTATTATGGACAGGCTAAGAAAAGCCGAATTTGACTGGCGAAATCAATAATATCATTTCCGTTACCATACTATAAGAAATATAAGGCTCAAAAGTAAAACTTTGAATCTTTGTCGCCTTTGTATACATTTACCTCATGAACCATTAATTTAAAATAAAATGTTTACAAAAGCCATCGTAAGAAAACCCGCCGAAACATTTGCTAATGGAATAACCACTGCAAAACTTGGAAAGCCTGATTATAAACTTGCCCTAAAACAACATGAAGCATACTGTAATGCACTTATAAAATGTGGTCTGGAACTTACTGTACTGGATGCATTACCCGCCTTCCCTGACTCTTGTTTTGTAGAAGATACAGCAGTAGTAACCAAAGATTTTGGCGTTATTGCTCGTCCGGGTGATCCTCGAAGATTAGGTGAAGAACAAGAGATTATTAAAGTGCTTGAGCCACTTCTTCAACTTCATTACATTAAAGAACCCGGCTTTTTAGATGGCGGAGACATAATGCAGGCTGATGATAGATTTTACATTGGATTGTCAACAAGAACAAATCTGGCTGGATCAAAACAATTGCACAAAATTGTCAGTCAATATAATTATGAATCAATATCTATCCCTGTATGCAATTTGCTTCATTTCAAAACTGGCGTTAATTACCTTGGAGAAAATAATTTACTTATCCATAGAGACTTCTGTTCAAAAGACGATCTCAAGTCATTCAATCAAATTGTAATTGAGCGAGGAGAAGAATATGCTGCCAACTCGCTGCGAATCAATGATTATGTAATTGTTCCAAAAGGATTTCCAAAAACTTTGAATGCTATTAAAAAACTAGGATATAAAACCATTGAATTAAACCTTTCTGAATATCAAAAAATGGATGGCGGTTTAAGTTGTTTATCGTTGCGGTTTTAAATAACTCTACAAATACAACATGTGACTAACATAACTTTTTAATAGCATAATAGAAAATATATGTTGAAACCGAAATTGGCAAAAAGCTATATTTCATTTCACTATTCCGCAATAATCACTGCTAAGAAGTACTCAAAAAGCATAATTCTCAAGTAATTTCAGTAAAACTACGGATAGTTGTGTAAAATATAAATCATAAATTGTAAGCTCAACCTTTTATAAGATTGATGCGTTAATGATTTATATTGAAACTGTTTACTTGTAAAATTTGTAAGCCCGTTAAAACAAATAAAATGAAATTCGACCGACCTAAGTATACGTCAAAGAAAACATCCCGAAGTTTACATAAATCAGTTTTGATATTAGTTACAGGAATTGTACTGTCTATTATTTTTGCCTATTACACAAAAAAAGATATCGATGCACAATCAGAAAATGAGTTTGGGCTAATCTGCAATGAAATTAAGGCAAAAGTTACTACACGACTATACTCTCAGGCGCAGCTACTAAGAAGTGGGTCAGCCTATTTTGCTGCAGCGGATACTGTCACCAGAAAAGACTGGCATACATTTTACGAAAGCTCAATGCTAGACAGAAATTTACCGGGTATTCAGGGCTTTGGGTTCTCTTTAATAGTACCCAAAAGCGAATTAAAAAAACACATAAAACACATTAGAAATGAGGGCTTTATAGATTTCACAGTATATCCCCGCGGCGATAGAGATGTTTACTCTTCAATCATTTACCTGGAACCTTTTGAGGACAGAAATCTTAGGGCATTTGGATATGATATGTATTCGCAAGCCACACGCAGAGCAGCCATGGAAAAAGCGCGCGATAATGACCTTGCTTCGCTCACCGGAAAAGTACTATTGGTGCAGGAAACAGACACCGACTTACAAGCCGGAACACTAATGTACGTACCCGTTTATAAAAAAGGAATGCCTACAAATACCGTTGAAGAGCGAAGAGCAGCCATTGTTGGGTGGGTCTACAGTCCATATCGAATGAATGACTTAATGGATGGAATTCTTGGTGGCTGGGAATCAATAGATCTTAACCCAATTCGTCTTCGAATTTATGATAACGATAGCACAAATCACGAAGCCTTGTTGTATGATAGCCGAAAAAGCAAATCAATAGTTAGGAATGTGATAGATGAAAATGCACTTGTTCTCCCAATTAACTTCAATGAAAAAAAATGGACTTTACTATTTACAAAAAACAATGAAAGTTCTTCAATTTTTCAAGATAAGGTGCTTATTGTTTTATTACTTGGTTTTGTAATCAGTTTATTGCTATTCTTTTTATCGCTGTCACTATTTAACACCCGTTTAAGAGCAGAACATATAGCCGATAAATTAACAACCGATCTTAAGGAGAGTGAAGAAAAATTCAGAGCAATGGCAGAAACCTCACCTCTTGCCATTTATATGTCAACAGGAATCGAACAGAAAGGTGTGTATGTAAATGAAACATTTGTCAATCTATTTGGATACACACTCAAAGAAGTGCCTTCTGTGGCTGAATGGTGGCCCAAAGCCTACCCTGATGAAACATATCGAAATCAGATAAGTAAAGAGTGGGAAGAAAAAACTGCTCACGCTATTCAAATGCAAACAGAAATAGAACCCATGGAAACCATTGTAACCAGCAAAGATGGTTCTAAAAAGCATATATCCTGGGGATTTATTACTATTGGAGAACAAAGCTGGGCATTTGGTCAGGACCTAACCCAAAGAAAGCAATGGGAAGCTTCACTCAAAGAGAGCGAAGCACGTTTCAAAGCCATGTTTTTTGAGGCACCTTTAGGTATTGCACTCATTCACTCTTATACAGGTGAAATAATAGAAGCCAATCCGAAATACGCACAAATTATAGGAAGATCTGTTGAAGAGTTATCAAACGTAAACTGGATGTCAATCACGCACCCGGATGATATTCAACCCGATTTGGATAATATGGAGCTGCTGAATTCTGGCAAAGTAAAGGGCTTCCAGATGGAAAAAAGATACATACACAAAAATGGAGATTTTGTCTGGATCAGTATGACCATTGCGCCTATTAAAGTGAATGATAAAAGCAACCCTCTGCATTTATGCATGGTTGAAGATATTACGAATAGAAAGCAGGATGAGATGCAACTAAAAGAGACAAATGAAAGTCTCGAAGAAATGGTATACATCACCTCTCATGACTTGCAAGCACCACTAGTTTCCATGGAAGGTTATGCTACCGAATTACTCCATGATTATGGGGATAAATTTGATGAAGAGGGAAAGTATTGTCTTAACCGATTGCAGCACAACTCAAGAAGAATGCATCAACTTGTGTTAAGTCTGCTGGATATTTCCAGATTAAACACCCAAAAAAGACCATACGAAAGCTTTGACTTAAAGCTAATAATTGAAAAGATTTTACTTGATTTATCCTTAACCATTCAAAAACATAAAGTAAATATAACAATCGAAGACCTCCCCAAGCTTTATGCCGACAAGCATCGTATTGAGACCGTATTCAGAAATTTGATTTCAAACGCGATCAATTATGGAGGTAAAAACATTGTTATTGGTATGCAAAAAAACACTATTTTCGTTAAAGATGATGGCATTGGGATACCGCCCGGCCAGTTAGAGCGAATTTTCAATAGTGGAGAGCGGCTTAAATTAAATAAAGCAGATGGCGTAGGAATGGGATTGACATTCTGTAAAAAAGTGATTAATCAGCACAATGGTAAAATATGGGCTGAATCAGAAGGGGAAAATAAAGGCACAATAATAAAAATCAAATTTAATTTATAAGCAAAAAAATATTATTATGAAGGATGAACTTAAAACAATATTTGCTCCCATCTTAGTCGTTGAAGACGAAGAGGACCACGCCCGATTAATAATAAAGGGCTTAAAATCACGCAACCTAATGAACAAAGTTGTACATGTGGAAAATGGACAATTGGCGATGGATTTTCTTTTAAAACAGGGGAAGTTTGCAAACGATGAACACATACTGCCAATGTTAGTATTATTGGATATAAAACTTCCGATTAAAAATGGATTTGAAGTATTACAAGAAGTAAAATCTAACGAAAAACTAAAAAAAACTCCCATTGTAATGCTAACAACCACCGCAACAACTGAAGATATTGAAAAAGCATTACTTCTGGGAGCTAACGACTACATTGTAAAACCAATCAAGTTTGATGAATTTACTGAAAAAGTGAGTAATCTCGGCTATTACTGGGGTATGGTAAGCGACGTGAAAGAAATATATAAGTAAATAGATAATATCTTTTTGTTATGGAAGAGAAAAAGGCAATTAATATCTTAATCGTTGAAGACAACGAAGACGATTTACACTTTATCAAAAAGGCATTATCCAGCGAATTGTATCAATTAAAATGCATCGATTCAGGAATTGACGCATACAATTATTTACAAAATCCTGAAATAGTTCCTGATATTATATTGCTTGATTATCAACTGCCCGGCATGAACGGGATAGAGATCATAGAGAAAATAAATAAACACAAAAATTCGTACAGTTTTATATTCCTTTCTATTGATAACACAATAGAAATAGTGGTAAAAGCAATGAAAGCCGGCGCACTGGACTTTATTGTAAAATCAACGGATCTAATCAACGAATTACCTCCGAAAGTTCAAAAGGTTTATGAAATACATCGCGATAAAATTGAGAAAAAACGCATTGAAAAGGAACTTATAATTGCAAAAGAAATTGCAGAAGCAAACGAGCATAAATACCATTTACTATTTGATACCATTTCGGAAGGGGCTACATTAAATGAAATGATCTTCAATGAGCAACATCAAATGGTTGATTACAGAATACTCGAAGCCAATAAGTCATTTTATGAAATTACTGGATTTTCTCCTGATCAAATTATTGGAAAAAGAGCAACAGAAGTTTACGGGACATCAAATGAAGAAATTACTTCTTTTTGGCTGACCCACAAAGATAATGACAAGCCGAGTCATATTGAATCATATATTGAACAACTAAAAAGATGGATTCATTCATCAGTTACACCTTATGAAAACAATACTTTTGTAACTACAATCTCCGATATTACCGATCGAATAAATGCTATTGAAGATCTTAAAGAGAGTGAAACAAAATTTAGCAAACTAAGCAATCTTGCTTTTGAA
>PKTE01000014.1 GCA_002869335.1 Salinivirgaceae bacterium
ACGCATTAACAAATTACTAACAATTAGATTAGCTCTTTTTGTCAGACAAAAAAAAACAAAACGACAAAAACACAAAGAGAAATAAACAAATGAAAGAAATTTCGCTTATGACAAAACAGCTAATGCCTATAAAATAACAATTTAACATCTCATTTGATGTAGTTTTGATGTAGTGTAAATTTGCATTTGATGTAGTCATGATGGAGTGGAAAATTAGGATTTAGCTTGCTAATGGTCGTAATTGCATCGCAAACGTTTTCGAACCAAAATAATTACTAATGAAAAAATCTACTCTATTATTAATTCTAGTTCTTTTTGTGAGCTCATTTACATGGGCTCAAAAAACAGTTACTGGTGTTGTGAAAGACTTCGATGGTAATACACTACCCGGAGTTAATATCGTTATTAAAGGCACAACGCAAGGTACAATATCAGATATACAGGGACAATATAGCATTAAAGTTCCTGGCAATGATGCCATTCTGGTATTTTCTTCAATTAGCTATATGACTGAAGAAGTTCCGGTTGGTGATAAAACCGAAATTAACGTAACCCTAATGAACGACATTGAAGCTCTAAGCGAAGTTGTTGTAGTAGGTTACGGTGTGCAAAAGAAAAGTTTAGTAACAGGAGCTATATCCAAAGTTAACGCGGAGGATTTAGAAACCCAGCAAGTTAGGGTAGAGCAAGCTCTGCAAGGAAAAACAGCAGGGGTGCACATTATGCAAGAATCTGGTTCTCCAGGTGGTGGAATCACCATGCGTATCAGGGGTACAAGTTCAAACAGAGATTCAAACCCGCTATTCATTGTTGATGGTATGCGCACCGGAAGCATTGAATATCTAAACCCTAATGATATTGAATCCATCGAAATATTAAAAGATGGAGCATCAGCCGCCATTTATGGATCTGCTGCAGGTAACGGTGTTGTGCTTATCACAACAAAATCTGGTAAAAAAGGAGAATCTAAGATTAATTATAATGGAAGTATTGGTATACAATCAGCTCGCAAGGTAAATGATGTATTAAATGCTAAACAATATGCAAATTATTACAGAGAAGGATTAAGACATCAAATTGAAATGCAATATTTTGGACAGGAGATTCCAGAGCAGTTAATGCAAATGCAACTTGATAATGCTTATCCATTTAATCCTGATACACTTGGACAAGGAACAGACTGGATAAAAGAAATCTTTACTCCAGCTCAAATACAAGAGCACAATATTTCTATCTCAGGGGGTAACGATAAATCAAACTATTTCTTTTCAACATCATTTCTATCACAGGGTGGTATTGTTGGAGGAGACAAATCAACATTTGACCGTGTTACAACCAGATTAAATGCTGATCACCAAATAAAAGACTGGTTGAAAATTGGAACAAAAGTTTCATACACACACTTCGAAAGAAAGTCAATTGGTGAAAACAATGAGTTTGGAGGTATTATCTCAAATGCAATGAACATTGATCCTTTAACACCTCTATATTTTGCAGACTCAACAGAAATTCCGTCGAGCTACTGGGACCAAATCACTGCTAATATTGACGACCCCGAGAATTCAGCCTTAACTGCTGGCGAGAATGGATATTACGGTATGTCAACACTTGTTAAAAATGAGGTGGCTAACCCTGTTGCTCAAATTGCAAACTCTCACAATAACTGGTATACAGATAAGGTTCTTGGGAAAGTAGATTTAACCTTAACACCAATAGAAGGTTTAACAGTCAAAACATCATATGATATTGATATGTCATACGGAAACTATATAGCATGGACTCCTCAATATTTCTATCAATCAATCCTTTATAACTACTTAAGCAGTACCTATCAGCAAATACAACGTTCATATTCATGGCAGTGGGAAAACGTTGTTACATATGACAGAACATTTGGTGACCATGAATTTTCAGGTATGTTAGGACATTCTATGAGAAACGAAGATTTCTATTACATAGGCGGACGTGGAGAAGTACTATTAGAATAATCATGGGATTTCGCAGGTCTTGGAGAAGTTATGAGTGACTCAGCACAGGCAGCAACATCTGGTTACAGAAGTCCTGGAGTAAGAATGCTTTCATACTTTGGCCGTGTAAATTATAACTATCAGGATAAATATATGGCCACAGCAATTTTACGTGCTGATGCTTCATCAAAGCTTATTAAGGAAAACCGCTGGAAATATTTCCCATCAGCCTCATTGGGATGGAACGTAACAAATGAGGATTTCTTTGATGTATATCCAATTAGCTATTTAAAATTACGTTTTGGATGGGGTCAAAATGGTAATATTGGTTCACTTAGTCCATTTGAGTATGCAAGTGTAATTCAAGCCGGAGCTGTTGATAGTTATTATACAGATCAAGGTACTTTAGTTGGAGCAGCACCTGTTGCAACTAGTAATCCAAATCTAGTATGGGAAACAGTACAACAAACAAATTTTGGAATTGATGCTCGTTTTTTCAATGATGCTCTTTCTTTAACTACAGATCTATATTGGAAAAAGACAATTGATCTAATTACTACAATGTCAATCCCAGAATATATAGGTAACGTAAAACCAGCTGCAAATGAAGGTGATGTAATGAACAGAGGTATTGAAATGGAATTACGTTATAAAGGGAAAGCATTTGGAATTAACTATGATATTGCAGCAGTTGCAGCATACAATCATAATGAGGTAACCAAATTAGATGGAAAACTTATTGGAGCTAATCTGGGTACAACTGGTTGGATTACAGAAGCACAACAAGGACAACCAATATGGTACTTCTACGGATATGAAGCACTTGGTATTTTTGATTCATTTGATGAAATCAATGCCTATGTAAATGAAGATGGTGATTTAATACAATCAAGTGCAATTCCTGGAGATGTAAAATTCAAAGATATTAACGGTGATGGTGTTATAGACGAAAATGATAAAAACATGATTGGTAATCCTCATCCAGACTGGACACTAGGTTTAAATGTGAATTTGGACTACCGAGGATTTGATCTTAAAATATTTTTACAAAGTTCACTTGGACAGGATGTTTATTTCGGTGCATACAGAACAGATCTAAACAACAACAACAAACCAACCTTCTTATATGATAATGCATGGACTCCAGAAGATCATTCAGGAGAATTCCCTAGATACACAGTAACAGACAATAATGGAAATTATTCACATAACAGCTTATTTGTATTTGATGGAAGCTTTGTAAGATTACAAAATCTTGAATTAGGGTATTCTTTTAGCGCTCCTTTACTTGACAAATTGCACATTAGCAAATTAAGATTATATGTATCAGGGCAAAACCTATTTGTAATTACAAAATATCCAGGAGCTGATCCTGAAGTTGGTAATTCAAACGGAGGAGACTTTAAATCAAGTGTTGGAGTAGATCGCGGACTGTATCCAAGAGCAAGAGTTGTTTCATTCGGTGTAAACCTTTCAATCTAAATATAACATCCAATTATTATGAAATCAATAAAATATATATTTATAACATTAGCAATACTAGCATCAGGATGTACTGATGACTGGCTTGAACTAGAACCGGTTGGACAAAAGCTTGAAATTAACTTTTATCAAACCGAGGAAGATATCTATCAGGGACTAATTGCAGCATATTCAATGCTTCAACCTAAGTATTTCTCAGGATGGTCATCATATTACTTTTTGGCCAACTTCCCATCAGACGACTCTGAGGTTGTAGGTGGAGGTCCTGGTGACAGACCAGAATACCATGCCATTGGAGAATTCACTATGTTACCTACCAACTCTGCCGTGTTGCAGCTTTGGAGAAGAAACTATTATGGAATTTATCGTGCCAATGTAGTTATTGAAAATGCTGATCCTAGTGCATCTCAGGCTTCAAAACAATATATTGCAGAAGCTAAATTTCTGAGAGCATATTATTATTTTCAACTTGTACAATTCTTTGGTGATGTGCCATTGATTACGGGAAACCTCACGCAAGATGAATACGATCAACCAAGAAAACCCGTTAAACAAGTTTTTTCTCAAATCATTTCCGATTTAGAATCTGCTATTCCTAACATGGAATTATCATATCCACAAACATACAGAGCCACTAAAGGAGCTGCACAATCTCTATTAGGTAAGATATATCTTTACATGGCTTCACCATATTATTACCAAAATTACAACTTCAACCTTTCACAAGCTGAATACTATCAGTTAGCAGCTGATCAGTTCGAAACTGTAATTTTATCAGCACAGTATGATTTGGAACCAGTATATGACAATATTTGGAGATATGAGTATGAGCATGGAGTAGAATCTATTTTTGAAATAGAATATGCCAATATCGAACGTGGTGGCGATTGGGGCAATGGACGAGTAAATGGAGGAAACATTGATGTGCAAATGTCAGGACCAAGAAGTATTACTTCCGACACCTTATTAGCAGGATGGGGATTTGATATGGTTACACAAGACCTTATTGCAGCATACAATGCACAAGGCGATACTGAACGAAGAGATGGAACTGCCTACGGAGAAGCGTTTCTTGCTTCAATAGGGGCTGGAACTCCAGAACAAAATCCAGGATACACAGGATATTTTTGTAAAAAACGTGCTACATGGAAGCATATTACCTGGAATAGTAACGCAGAATGGAATTATGAAACTAACGAGCGAGTTATTCGATATGCTGATGTATTACTAATGATGTCAGAAGCCATTTTAGGTGGTGCAGCAGGAAATGCCGATTACTATTTTAATCTTGTGAGAGAAAGAGCAGGGCTTGATCCAATTGCTGGTGTTACTATGGACGATATTAAAACAGAGAGACGTCTGGAATTAGCCATGGAAGGATTCAGATATTTTGACCTTGTACGTTGGGGCGATGCCGCAACTGTGCTTGGACCAAAAGGATTTGTGGCAGGAAAACACGAGGTTTTCCCAATTCCTCAAGAAGAGATTGTAAACTCTAACAACGCATTAACGCAAAACCCTAATTATTAATAAAATAACTATAGAATTTTACTTAAGTATTAATTAAATCGATTTATTATGAAAAACTTTATTTTTTCCTTATTATTTGTAGCAGCTTTTGTTACAGGTGCTATTGGACAAACAACAGTAGTTGATTTCGAAACAGTAAGTGACCCATTAGTTGAGCCATTCAACCTTACTGCTTACTACAATGGAGTAGCAAATCCAGATGGAACTGGTCTTGTAGGACAAGCCGTTAAAGATGGATCAGCATTCTGGGGTGGTATTAACATCTATTTTGGTGGTGACATTGATCTTTCAGGTACAGGTGATGTTTTCACTATTGATTTTTACACTGAAGATGCTGGTGTAAATGACTCTATTCTTTTTAAATTCCAGTTATTCAACCGTTATGGTGGAAGCGAAACTGTTGAAGTAGATGCATTTTATAGTGATGCAAACGATCCAACAGTAGGCGCATGGAAGACATTAACTTTTGCTATTCCTGATGACGTTTCTGGTTCATACAACAAAATGGTTATTTTCTTTGGTTGGGAATGGTCAAATGATGGTGACGTATACTATTACGACAACATTGTAGCTCCTGGATATAATGCTTATGGAAACACAGACGTTACATTCAGCATTACTGACAAATTCAACAATTCAAACAACTTACAGTTATTTGTTGATGGAACAGAAGCTACACTTACTCAAACTGATAATGTATACACAGCAACTGAAAGCTTAGCATCTTATAATGTTACAGTTGGACAGGATCAAGGAATCTACGAAGTAGTATATTCATATGACGCATTTGGCGAAACTATGAGAGATACTGCTAGCGTAATTGTTGGTAATACTTCAGGAGCACAGGAAATAACTAAAATTATTATTTTAGAAGAGCAAGAAGACGGAACTGGTTTTGCAATTGACGTTGATGGAACTGCTCCAGTTATTGATGGTGTAATTGACGATGTATGGAGTAACGCAAAAATGCACGCTCTTCAGCAAGGTTCTTGGTGGGGATCACAAACTCCTCTTTATTCATACTACAAAGTAATGTGGGATATCTACA
This sequence comes from Salinivirgaceae bacterium, assembly GCA_002869335.1. GTDB lineage: Bacteria > Bacteroidota > Bacteroidia > Bacteroidales > Salinivirgaceae > Salinivirga. Next base: position 6,028 of record PKTE01000014.1, read on the forward strand.
ATGTTTACATTTTGAACTATGTAGAAGATGCAACTCCACAAAACGGAGGAGCTAACCCATGGGATAATGACAACATCGAGTTATTCTTTGACATGAACCAATCTGCTTCTGACGGATTTGATAGTGATGACTGGCAAATTCGCTGTGTACGTGGATTAGACACCTGGACTGGATCAGCTAACGTTGATGATACTTGGGCAGCAGATGTAGAAAGAGCTCAGGCTGAAATGGCTGACAACGCTTGTTACATTATTGAGTGGGCTATTCCTTGGACTTCACTTTCAAACTCTTTCTTACCATTATCAGGAACTGAATTTAACTTTGACGTAATTGCTGCTGACGATGTAGACGGAGCAGGTGGACGTGATTACTTAATCTCATGGGCTACTACAGCTGACCAAAACTATTACAACACAGCTCTTTACGGAACAATTACACTTTCTGACATGACAAATGAAGTTGCCATTAACGAAGTTGCTCCTGTTCCTGGATTATCTGTATATCCAAACCCAGTTGTAAATCAACTTTACGTACAAGCAGCTAACCCAATTAAAGATGTGGTTATCTATGACGTTGTTGGACGCGAAACTACTAATATCAATAACTTAGATAGCAAAACAGTTACATTAAACGTATCTGATTTGAATAGCAGTGCAATTTACATTGTGAAAATTATTGATAACGAAGGAAATATCAGCTCAAGAAAGATTACTGTTAAGTAATTTTGATTTTAAAGAGGCTGCAAGGGCAGCCTCTTTTTTCCCATTTTTTCAACTAAAATACCCGACGATGCTTATTAAACGAAGTACACATATTATACTATTTTCTCTGGCAATGTTCTTTTCTACATTTTCAAATGCTCAAAGTTGCTATGAATTGGTATGGAGCGATGAATTCAATTATAACGGTCTGCCCGATTCAACCAAATGGTACTTCGAAGAAGGTGGCGGCGGCTGGGGAAACAATGAATTACAGTATTACACCTCAAATAGATTAGAAAACGCCAGTGTTGATACAGGTTTCTTAACCATAACAGCGCGCGAAGAAGCTTTTGGAGGCAGAAATTACACATCTGCCAGAATAATTACTTACCCAACGGGACACTCATTCCAATACGGAAAAATTGAAGCCAGAATGAGATTACCATACGGACAAGGTATATGGCCAGCCTTTTGGATGCTTGGTGATGGTATATTTGAAGGAACGTCATGGCCAGCTTGTGGAGAAATAGATATCATGGAGATGATAGGCGGCGGAGAAGGACGTGATGATAAAATTTATGGCACAATACATTATGATGACAATGGCCATGCAGAATATGGAGGCTCTTATCAATTAAGCTCCGGTATTTTCGCCGATGACTTCCATACATTCTCAATTGAATGGACACCCACTTCTATTAAATGGTATATAGATGGTGTTAATTACCATTCTGCAAACATTTCATTAGGCTATTTATCAGAATTTCAAGAAGAATTTTTTATTTTATTAAACATTGCAGTTGGTGGAAACTGGCCCGGAAATCCGGATGACAACACAGTATTCCCACAACAGATGGCAGTTGACTACGTAAGAGTATATCAACTAAATGCAGCTCCTACTATATCAGGAGAATCAACAGTAAACAGAGGACAAAAAAATATTACATTCAGTACAGTCGAGAATGACATTTTTACTTACAACTGGACTGTACCAAATGGTGTTACCATACTTGAAGGACAAAACACCAGCAGTATTACGGTAGATTGGGGATGTGAAGCAGGCACTGTAACTTGTGAAGTTGCGGCAGTATGCGATACATATACCATTGATCTACCTGTTGAAATTGAAGACATTAGTATTATTGGGAGCAGCACTGCTGTAGCCAATAGTAACAACAACATATATCGCGTCAATGAAATAGCATCAGGCACATACACATGGACCGTTCCTGATGGAGTAACATTTGAAGGAACACAAGATACTAGTGCAGTATCATTAACCTGGGGATCAGAACCTGGATATATCAAAGTTAACGTTTCAGGTCAATGTGGCGATGAAAGTGATTCACTGTATGTATATATCAACAGTCAACTACCCTACCCAGATCCTGCTACACCTCATGCCATACCTGGAACAATTGAAGCAGTGCATTACGACTATGGCGGCGAAGGAATTGCTTATCACGATTCAGATGCAATTAATGAAGGATCAGGCTCACGCCAAGACGAAGGTGTTGATACAGAACCAAATGATGGTGGTGAAAACATTGGCTGGATCAAACCAGGCGAATGGGTCGAATATACAGTATCTGTAGATACTACAGACTTATACAACCTTGAAATAAGAACTGCATCACAATCAACAGGTGGTGAGATGATAATATATTTCAATGGTACTAACAGAACTGGAACTATTACAGTCCCAGTTACAGGTTCGTGGACAAACTTTACATCTATTGACCTTAGTAACATTATTCTTTTTGATACTGATACCCTCATGAGAATTCAATTTGTGAGTGGAGAATTTAACATAAGCAGAGTAATTTATAATAATAATGGGGTATCCATTTCTGAACCAATTTCAGAGGACTTAAGCATTTACCCAAACCCTACCAAATCAAACATATACATTAAGAACCAAACCAACTCATTACAATACAAATTGGTTGACCTACCAGGAAGAATAGTTAAAGAAGGCATTATAGAGCCAAACAATAATATATCAATGCAAGAACTAGGAAATGGCACATATTTTCTAATTCTATACAATGATCTGGGCTCTCAAACGCACAGAATAATAAAACAAAATGAATAAAAGTAGTATAGTGTTTCTCATATAAATTAGTAAATAGTTGTTAACAAGTGAGGTAATCTGAATGAAGGAATCTCCGCCTCTCCCCCATATTGGTGGAGGCTCCTTCTTCAACTCATAACGAGAGACAAATACAACTAAAAAATGATAATAAAAATTAGTTAATAAACTGGCTAAACGGGAAAGCCCAAGCAAATCAACGAAAAATGAATAAAATATTATACATTATCTTTTTTAGTCTGATCCTAACGTTATCATGCAATAATGAATCGAAGAAAAACGCTAATTATGATAGCGCTAAACCAATTAAAGTTGAATTAGTTAAAAAAGATAATCAGTATAGACTTTTGCGTGATGGCAAACCTTACTTCATAAAAGGTGCTGGAGCTACAATTAGTAAAATTTCAATATTAGCAGAGTCTGGGGCTAATTCATGTAGAACCTGGGATACTGAAATGCCTGGTTTCAATGCAGCTATGTATCTAGATTCCGCAATGAAATACGGCTTAACGGTTACCATGGGACTTGGAATTAACAAAGAGCGCAAAGGATTTGATTATAACGACACAGCTGCCGTCAGAAAGCAACTTGATTATATTAAAGGTGAAGTTTTAAAATACAAAGACCACCCAGCACTGCTTGTTTGGGGAATTGGAAATGAACTGAACCTCAATTATTCAAACCCAAAAGTGTGGGATGCTGTAAATGATATTGCAAAATTCATCAAAAAAGTTGATCCAAATCATCCTACTACAACTATGTTGGCAGGAATTGGGAAAAATGATATTGATGAAATATCTAAAAGGTGTCCTGATCTGGATTTTGTAAGCATTCAGATGTACGGTGATTTACCAAACCTCCAAAAAAGGATTGAAGATAGTGGTTACGAAGGTCCTTATATGGTTACAGAATGGGGCGCAACAGGTCACTGGGAAGTAGCCAGAACAAAATGGGATGTTCCCATAGAACAAACTAGTAAAGAAAAAGCTGAAGCATTTATTCACAGATATAAAGTAGCCATTGAACCTTTTACAGATAGATGTTTAGGATCCTATGTATTCTTTTGGGGACAAAAACAGGAGCGCACACCTACCTGGTATGGTGTATTTACAGAAAAAGGGCATTCAATGGAAACGGTTGATGCAATGCACTTTTTATGGAATGGGCAATATCCTGAAAACAGAGCACCGCAAATGGATTCTTTGCAATTAAACGGATTATCAGCCTATGATAATATAATGCTTGAACGCTCTAAAGAATATCCTGCTGAAGTCTTCATTAAAAATTATGAAAATGATTCAGTAAAATATGTTTGGGAAGTTATGCATGAAAGTACAGATCTTGGTGTTGGAGGTGACTATGAAAGTAAACCTCCAAAATGTGAAGGACTAATCAATATTGAAAATACAAATAGTATTCAACTAACAGCACCTGATAAACAAGGGGCTTACAGACTATTTGTATATGTAATAGACAATCAAAACAAAGTAGCAACGGCTAATATTCCATTTTTTGTAAACTAAGAAAATAACAATTTTAAAAAGGATACCAACTAAACTAATACACGCATGACAAAGACTCAAGTATATACAGCCAAAGTATCTCTGATTGTAGCCATTGGAGGCTTCCTAATGGGATTTGACGCATCTGTGATTTCCGGTGTAAATAAATTTATTGAAGCACAGTTTTCGCTTTCAAGTATAGAATTGGGTTGGGCTGTTAGTTCACTCACATTAATATCAACACTTGCCATGGCAGTTGCCGGGCCATTAAGCACAAAATTTGGTAGAAGAACAGTATTAAAATGGGCTGCAACTTTGTATGCGATATCAGCTGTTGGCTCTGCATTAGCTCCTTCATTTGTCTTTTTAGTTATTGCCAGAATGATTGGTGGATTAGGAGTTGGTGCTTCACTAATTATAGCACCAATGTATATTGCAGAGATCTGTCCACCTAATTTGCGAGGCAGAATGGTATCCATAAACCAGTTAAACATTGTAACCGGTATTTCA
>PKTE01000272.1 GCA_002869335.1 Salinivirgaceae bacterium
TATTTAAATCAAAATTAAATTCCAAAGTCTGTCTTTTCATATCTGGCAGTTTGTACTTTGATAAATCAATTTGAGTTTCTTGCGCAGAAAGATTTAAAATACCTACACAGATTAATGTAGCAATAATAATTAAGCGTTTCATAAATAGAATTTTAGTTAAACATTTCATTTGGATGGGAGCTTCTTCCTGTTCCCATAGTTTCAAAAATAGTAAAATCTTTGTTATTGCCACATAAAACGAATTTAAATATGATACATTAATAAAAGAATAACTATAAATCGTTATAATTCGAACAAAGAATTGGCAAAGATTATTGGGTATAATTCATTAAAGTAAGAATGATAGTCTGGCTGGTTAGTTTTAATTCCCTATTTTTAACACAAGGAACACAAAGTTTTCACAAAGGTCACAAAGAAGCAATTACAACCTTGTGCCCTTTGTGCATTCATAGTGTACTTTGTGGTTTAAAATGCTTATTATCAAATAAGGTGAATATTCTTTTCTATTTCAAAGCAGCTCGAAATTAATATTCTATTTATTTTATACAGCAAAGTTTCCAATAAAGGCTTCTCTAGCTAGATTCTAAAATAAATTATTTTCAATGGAAGTATAGAATTGCTTAATACTATCTATATTTCTTAACTTTTAATTTAGGAAAAATAATGGCATCAGGATGTTTGGCAGGTGGCACGGGATCAATGCCATGAGTACCCCAGGGATGGCATTTAGATAAGCGCTTTATGCCCAACCAAAAGCCACGAAAAGGGCCATGTATTTTAATGGCATCCACCATATATTCTGAACATGTGGGGTAATGTCTGCAAGATGAAGGTGTAAGTGGACTAATGGCATATCTATAAAAGTACACCAATATCAATATAATTAGTTTAACTATCTGTTTGAATGGATATAATAAAATTTCAAAAATTTTCTGCATAATAATCTTTCTCTAAACCAATGGAAGTTGTATATAGAATGTTGTGCCTTGCCCTGTAGCAGTTTCAAACCATATTTTTCCTCCAAACCCTTCTACAATATTTTTCACCATGGCTAACCCCAATCCCATGCCTTTTGTTTTGGTCGTAAAGTTAGGTTGGAACAATTTTTCGCGAATCTCCATAGGTATACCATCACCATTATCTTTTACCATAATCAATACTTTGTCACCTACCTGCTGAGTTGTAATCCATATGTTTCCTTTTTTACCCTTTGGAATAGCCTGTGCTGCATTTTTTATCAAATTGTTTAGCATTCGCACCATTCGACTTTTATCTGCCAATACATTAAAAACTACAGCTTCATTAATATTAGCAATTACATCAACATCTTTGTATTCATCATATAGGGTACTGGCAGAACGTACAACAGCATTGATATCAACTTTTTCAATTTGCTCACTTGGCATACGGGCAAACGTGGAGAATTCTGTGGCAATGTTACTCAATGTATCAATTTGGTGAATTAAAGTATTACTAACGCGTTTCAATCGCTCTTCAAAATCAGGTGCTTTTTCATCCCATGCCCTCAGCATTAGTTGCACACTTAATTTCATAGGCGTAAGTGGATTTTTAATCTCGTGTGCTACTTGCCGAGCCATACTACGCCATGCCGTTTCTCTTTCTTGCTGTGCTAATAATGAAGCACTTCGAGATAATTCTGAAACCATATGATTATACTCTTTCACTAAATCTCCAATCTCATCATCGGTTTCCATATCAATTGGGTTATTATGCTTCTTGAGATCGATTTGTCGCATTTTCTGACGCAATAATTGAAGAGGTCTTGTTACATTATTACTAATGAAAAGTGCAATAATGATAGAGAGTAAAATAAGTAGCACGTATACATTGACAAACGTAACTATAATACTGGAAATATCTTCCGTAAGTAAATCTTCATTGCTAAAAAACGGAAGATTCACAAAGCCCAACATATTATTCTCCTTATTAATTAAAGGGACATAAGCACTATAGTATGTTAACTCACCTATCTTCTCTTGCTGTATTATTTGATACAGGTGGTTATAACGCAAAGCCACATAGGCATTGTACTCCATTTTACGACTAAGAAACTCTTGCTTAAAGACTTCGGGCCTACTACTCGCTAGTAGGTTACCATCAATATCGAAAATATTAATATCTGAATTATAAACTTCTGAGTATTTCTGCATCAGAAATTTCACATAATCCTCATCCACCTGATACATTGTTTCATGGTTGGCAAACTGGTTTTGCAACTCCGTAAGCACTGAATGCAATTTCTCATTTACAATTTGCATATTCTTTTTTTCATATGCCTGAGAAATATAAAGAACAGAACCTCCTCCAATAAAGATGATGGAAACAAGCAAAATACCAATCATTGAGAATTGAATACGGTTTCGAATTGAGTTACTAATTACAATTCCTCTTCTTTTATAGGTATAATAAAGGGCAACTACCGTAAACAATATAAAAATAAATACAAAAAGGTAGGAAAAGTTAATAAGTAGCTGGAGAAAAGAAACAGTTGGAAAACTCACAACTACCATATTATCAGGAGAATAATTGTAAACAAGATGGCAATAATCTGTACTACAAAATCTCCAATATTCTCCAGAACCTTCTAAGTAGGGTTCATCTACTAAACTATAGGGGCATTCACCGAATTTAGATTCCAGCTTTCCTTTTTTATATTTTGCATATGAATAATTGCCTATGAGCGATGCTGCCTGATCATCATACCTTTCAAGTAATTGTGTAAAGCCCGGATTGTAATTCAATACCTTAGCCTTCAAATTGATTATGAGCGTAACATATTCCCCTGCACTTATTAAAAAGTCATGCATACCCATATATTGCATGCGGGAATCCTGTTCACCCATATAAAAATAGTTCGACTTAAAAACCGGCTCTCCCTGCTCCAATGCCTTATTATGATGGTATTGCCTACAGTGTTGCCATTGTACAGTGGACTCTTCAACAAAAATACTATCGGCCTCATGACAAATTTCCAACTGCATGTCGTAGCGAGTCAGATAGTTATTAAAATATTTACGTTTGAGGTACTGAAATAATTCTTCAGGATTTGTTGCACTTGCTGAAAGCAGCGTATCAACATAAGGATCAGCAGGTAACTGTTCACTAATTTGCTGGAAACGAGATTCAGCATAAAAATCTTGTGAAACAGACAAGTTAACAGCCAACAGTTTCATTCGTCCAAATTGGCGTTCCTGATTCTGAATATCAATAATATGAGTTAGGTAAATTCCAGTAGCAGCTGCGAAAATAATAACAAAACTAAATTTAACCTTACTTCGTTTTCTGAAATAGAGAATTAGATTTATTAGGAGTAGAAAATAAAAAATACTGATCCACGAAAACTCCGGAATCAATATTACACCTACTAATAAAGAAATAGCTATTATTATATTGGATACCCACATTAATATCTTCCATTCGAGATGCTTTTTCAGCCAATTGACACCCCAGTCAAAGAAAAGCAGGAAACCTATAATGTTGGTTAAAATGGTTAAAAATGCAAGAATTGAGAACCCATTGATATTAAATATTTTATAGGGCTGAAACTCAACCGTTGAATCCCTAATAATCGTACTTAAAAGATTATTCAATTGCAATGCAAAAAGTGCAGTTAAGACAATAAAAATCCCCAAATAGACATAATAAGACTGCTTTTTAATGTCTTTGAGATATTCATCTAATTTAAGACGACGCCTGGCAAATAGGATTGCAAAAAGGGCAAATATAGTATTCAACATTAAATCACCAAGAGACGGTGCAATCCAATTACTGGCATATATACCCGGACCAAATAACTCAAAATCATATAAAAAATGAGGAAACTGATATTTCACCATCAACAACCGGATAATAGTAACCAGAACTAGCGCAAATATTACATAAGAATAGTAATTTGAATCATATTTTTTGTAAGTAAAGTAGAGTAAAAACAACCTGAAGAAAGCTATCATCGCTCCAGTAAAAAACAGAAAAATAACCCAGCTATACGCACTTTTCTGAATAGGCTGGCTCTCTTGTTCAAGTGAGAATAGATATTTATTTGTGTAATCAAAGATCCGGGGTTCCTGCAAAGGATCAGTGGATATTTTAATATCAGGTGAAAGATAAAAGTCTTCGTTAAAATGATCCTCTACCAAATCGCTGGCAGAATTATATTCACTTTTAATATGTATTAGACCAACAAGATCAACTTCATCAAACTTATGAAGCACAGTTACATAATAGATGTTTCCGAGTTTTATAAATCTATCTTCAAATATATTTGAGCCATATACATCAGGAACAATAACAGTATTTTGAGGCCAAATACGCAAATACCAATTTTTATAAACTACAATACCTATTCCTTCTTCATCATACAACTTTTGCAGTTCATTAGCTCGGTTATCAACAAACCAATCAAAACCATGTGTTTTTATTTCGTTGGCAGATTGCTCTAAAATTTTAACTGTTTCTTTTTGCTTTTGCTTTATAACCTCTTCTATTCGCCCTGTATCAATCATTGTATCAGCCTCATACGTCTCAAATAATGAGATACCATATGCAATGGCTGTCATTACAATAAAAACCAGTAGTGAATGCAATATTTTGGTTCTGAATATCAGCATGTATTACACATTATGATAAGGTTCTTTGCGAATAATTGTATTGGCTCTATATAATTGCTCTAGAAATATTACCCTTATTAATTGATGAGAGAAAGTCATGGGCGACAATGAAAGCTTTTGATTGGCACGATTATAAACGGCAGCATCAAAACCATATGCTCCTCCAATTACAAATAGGAGTCTTTTTATTGACTGCAACATCTTTTGTTGCATAAACTCTGCAAAAGCCACACTGGTTTTCAATTTTCCGTTTTCGTCCAATAAAACAACAAAATCATCAGAATTAATTTTTGATAGGATCAACTCAGCCTCCTTCTTTTTGATCTCGTTAGGCTTCATCTTATCAGCATTTTTCAAGTGGGGAATTTCTTTAATTTCAAAACCATGATAATGTTTGATCCGTTTTTCAAACTCTAACACACCATCAATTACATGATTTCCGACTGATTTCCCTATCCAAAATAATTCAACTTTCAATATATTTTACTTTAATGAATTATGGTTAAAAATATGAATTTTAATTCCAAAAACATGCCAAATTAACGATCAATGTCTTTAGCAACTTTTGATTTCATCAGATATAGAAACTCTATTTATTACAAGTGAGTTTGTTTTGCATTATAATTGCTTTTGTAATAATCATGAAATGAATTGTAAAAACGTTTGATTTCAACTATTTTAGCAATACTTAAATAAAATAAAATGAAAAATATACTCATTATTGCATTCACTTTGTTTGGAATGGCACTTTTTGGTCAGGACAAAATTGAAATGCCTGAGAAACTCAAAACCGGAATTAAAAAAGGTGATGCGCAAACAGTAGCGATATTTTTCAACGAAAACATAGAAATGTCTATAGAAGGTGATGAAAACATTTATAGCTCGCGTCAAGCGGAATTTGTATTGCAAAAATTCTTTCGCGCCCACAAACCTAAAAGCTTTTTAATCAACCATCAAGGGTACAAAAACAACACAAGTTATGTTATAGCCAACCTACAGACTTTCGAAGGTAATTTTAAAATGATATTTTTGCTGAAAAGAACAGAAGTAACTGTTAAAATCCATCAACTGCGAATTGAAAATGAATAACGATCTAAAAATAAGACTCATAGAGCTAGCTATTGCTGAAGATATTGGCAATGGAGACCATACTTCATTGGCCTCGATACCATCATCAGCCACAAATAAAGCCGAACTAAAAGTAAAAGACAATGGAATTATTGCCGGAGTTGATATTGCCAAAATAATTTTTGACCGACTCATGCCAGGTCATAAAATCGAAATATTTATGAAAGACGGCGATAAAATGAAACCTGGCGATATTGCATTTACTATTGAAGGAAATACACAAAAATTACTACAGGCAGAACGCCTTGTTTTAAATTTCATGCAGCGAATGAGCGGTATTGCAACGCTTACAAATAAATATGTCTCAAAAATAGCTGATCTGAACACCAAAGTTCTCGACACACGAAAAACCACACCTGGACTGCGATTAATTGAGAAAGAAGCTGTAAAAATTGGTGGTGGATATAACCATAGAATAGGCTTATATGACATGATGATGCTTAAAGATAATCATATCGATTATGCAGGTGGTATAACCAAAGCCATTGAAAAAGCTGTTGCCTATCAGAAAGAAAAAAATATTAGCATTCCGATTGAGGTGGAAGCTCGAGACATGAGTGAAGTTGAAGAAATATTAGCTACCGGAAAAGCAGATCGCATCATGTTAGATAATTTTGACTATGCTACAACTCGCGCAGCAGTTGAACTTATTAACAATCGATGTGAAACAGAGTCTTCAGGAGGAATTACTCTTGATACAATACGTGGATATGCGGAATGCGGTGTAGACTTCGTTTCTGTTGGAGCACTGACCCACCAAATACATAGTTTAGATCTTAGTCTAAAAGCCGTATAAACCTGTTTATGAATTGGATTAGAAATGCAATTAAGCAACTTCTCGAACAATTAAAACGAATAACCGATGCTATTGTACTTCCGGGTTTTTCGGGACTTAGTTTATTTAAGGTTGGCAAACATTTTTGGGTCTCATTAACTAAAGGAGCTGTTGACATAAGAGCTGGTGCAGTGGCTTATAGTTTTTTTCTTGCTGTATTTCCTACCATTTTATTTTTATTTACCCTTATCCCTTACATTCCTGTGGAAGGTTTTCAAAATGAATTAATGAATCTTCTGCAAAGCATTATGCCACAAAAAATTTATAGTGTAGTAGAAAACACTGTATTGGATATAGCCAGTAATAAAAGAGGCTCGTTACTCTCATTTGGATTTATAGCAGCACTATTTTTCTCAACCAATGGAGTGAACACTTTGATACGTACATTCAATGAAACTATCAACAACTTCGAAACAAGAAATTGGCTTGAGCGAAGAGCAATATCCCTAGTTATACTTCTAATAATGAGCATATTAATATCAGTCGCCATTGGACTCATTATTTTTAGTGGGAAAATTATGAATATATTGGTATCCAGAGGAATATTTGAAGATAGCTTCACAATTTTAGCATTAGATCTGGGACGCTGGTTAGTTATTGTAACCTTCTTCTATTTTGCCATATCATTTTTATATTATCTGGCCCCTTCGCGCAAAGCAAATTTTAAATTTTTCAGCGCAGGCAACACTGTTGCTACGATATTGGGTATCGTTTCTTCAATAGGATTTTCATATTATATAAATAATTTTAGTAGATATAACACGCTATATGGTTCCATCGGAACGTTAATTATATTACTTTTGTGGTTCTATATTAATGCATTAGTTTTGCTTATTGGATTTGAATTAAATGCAAGTATACACAATGCCAAAAAACAACATTTAGAAAATCAATCGCCATGAAAAGAATAATTCTACTTATAATATCTGTTTTGGTTCCTTTTATCATGCTGTCTCAAAAGCAGATTGAATATGGGAAAGCTTCATTTTACGCTAATAAATTTGAAGGTAGAACTACTGCCTCAGGTGAAAAATATTGGCACTCAAAACTCACTGCTGCTCACAGAACTTTACCTTTCAACACAAGAGTTCGGGTAACAAATCTGGAGAAAAACTTATCTGTGATTGTAAGAATAAACGATAGAGGCCCATTTGTAAAAGATCGAATAATTGATTTAAGCAAATCAGCAGCTAAAAAGTTAGAATTTGTTAAAGATGGTGTTTGTGATGTGAAAATTGAAGTGCTTGAAAGCCCAGATGCTGGAAATTCAAGTACAAGCCAAAATGTAACCGCACCTATTATTGCTAAACCAAGAGAAAACTCAAGTGCTTCTAGTGCACCAGTTGGTCCTAGCTTCTATACAATCAATGTAAACAGCGAAAAACCCCTTGGCTATGGAGTGCAGCTAGCGAGTTACAAAGAAATGGTCAACTTGCTCGAAAGAGTTCAAAAGATACAAACTACACTCAAAGAACCTATTACAGTGCAAGTATCATCAGTAAATGGAGAAAAAGTATACCGTATTATTGCTGGTAAATTTGATAACCGAATCAAAGCTGAGCGATACAAAGAAGATATCAGGGATAATTTTCCGGGGTGTTTTATTTTTAAATTTTAGAAGTTTCTAGTTTTTGGATCTTGGATCATAGATCTTGGATATTGTATATTAGATTCATCCAGGTCCCTGAGCGTAGTCGAAGGGTTGGATATTAGATCTGGGATTTGGGATCTGGGACAATAGATATTGGATCTTTGACCTCCCTGAATAGATTTGAATATTTCATTTCAAAACCAACAACATTTACTCAATCATCACCACTCCTACCTCACTCGACGTGCATGGTTTATTTCCAGCATCTTTACTGCCCCTTTGTAGAAAATAAATGCTGCAACAGCCATTAAAGTATGACTAATATCGAAATGATTAAACCATTTGCTAATTCCAATTTCATTCATAAAGATCAAGGCAGCAATAGCAGCTACGAATACACCAATCAAAAATAACTTACTCCCTTCATTTTTAGTTCTTAAATAAGCATAACCTTGCAAACTCAACACAACAAACATTAAACCGTAACCTGAATGAATCTCTACGTACCTAAAATTTAGTGTAGCTAATGTAATTATCATGAACGTGAACAGCTCTACTAAGTTTACAGTCCTGAAAGCTCTACCAATCCCTGGTTTTACAATAGGTCTCACTTGTTCTATAGCTGCTCTTTCAACAAACATTATTGATAACATACTTACAATCCATCCGGGTAATTTCCATGCATAGGCAGGTTCGTGCATTTCTAAAAATGGAACTTTTGCAATGATATCATTAATCCACTGTGGATTTTCCCAACTTGCAGTAAAATACCATAAAAATCCATGTCCAATTATACCACCAATGGCTGTAGCCAGCGCCATTAAAATAAAATACCATTGTAAATACAATTTCAACTTGCTACGATATGGTAATTGAAGTAGTTTTATAAAAGCAAACAAACATACCACAGAAACAAGCAAATCAGTCATAACCGTAACCGGCTCGTTAATCTGAAGTCCTAGTAATTCTATTGAAGGTTGATGTAAGTCCATACTTTCATCTTTTATGCATTATACTAATTTCCATGGACAAAAACAAGGTTTATTGCCTAATTATCTATTAGTTATAATAATTTACAAGCTATTTTGTTTAGTTTTTCAAAAGAATATCTTTGTAATACAAATTTTCAACCTGAATCAAATGGAACTACCCGTTCTTATATCCTTATGTATTGGAATAATCATTATGCTTTTCATGCTATTGGCAACTTTCACACTGATGCTAGAAAAAGCCTATCGTGGGGCGATCATTAGTTTTATATTCAGTATAATTCTTCCCATTCCATTTTTTATTTCATTGTTTATTTCGCACATTGGCATCTTTTACGTTCCCTATGCAACTCTTTCAATCATAAGTTTCATTTTAGTGATATTTTTATTTAATAGAAAAAAACAAAAATTTGCTCCACAAACACCTATAATTCAGTTCGATGAACGTCAAACCATGTTTTCGCGTAACGAATTAAAGGTTGACTCTGATAGATTTAAAGCATATTATAAAGAAAATCCTGAGCATAAAGTAAAAGACGATATTTGGAGATCAAAACCGGGATTACTAAGTTCGGAATCAGTTTTTTATCACCCATCAACCTTTGCAGCTGCAAAGGCCTCGTTTTTAGCCATTGAAAAGTTGGGACCACATATTAAAGGTGAACCGGCATCTAATAAAAAGCCTACAGATCCTATGCAACTTAGTACATTCGTGAAGAAATGGCTAAAAAAACAAGGCATGGCAAGTGTTGGAATAACTGAAATGCATAGTTATCATTACTACCACACAAAAGGAAGGCGAGATACTTACAATTCAAAGGTTACTACTAAATACCCTTATGGTATAGCTTTTACAATTGAAATGGACGAACAAATGATGCAAGCTGCTCCTAAAGGCTCAGCTATAATGGAAAGCGCCGAAAAGTACTTAAAATCTGGTGTACCAGCCGTTCAACTGGCCTACTTTATACGTGAAATGGGATACAATGCACAAGCACATATTGATGGTAACTATGAAGTTGTCTGTCCACTTGTTGCCAAAGACGCTGGTTTAGGAGAAATAGGAAGAATGGGGTTACTGATGACCCCAAAGCTAGGTCCACGTGTGCGTATTGCTGTTGTAACAACAGATGCACCATTAGTTCCAGATAAAGAAACTGATATTGCTCATAGCATGAATGAATTTTGCCATTATTGTAAAAAATGTGCAAATGTATGTCCTTCAAAATCCATTCCTCACGATGGTCGAAAAATTCAAGACAAAGTTTTACGTTGGAAAATTGATTCTGAAAGCTGTTTTACTTATTGGCAAACTGTTGGAACAGATTGTGGTCGCTGCATGGCAGTGTGCCCCTATGCTCATGCCAACAATTGGCTTCATAATTTCATCCGTTTTGGAATCAAACACTCTTATCTTTTCAGAAGGTTAGCTGTGGTGCTTGATGATGTTTTTTATGGAAAGAAACCTCCGATTAAAAAGATGCCAAAGTGGATTGAGACAAGAAATTAACCTAATTTAAAGTCTATATCGATTCTGAAACAGTTTCAAGTTTCA
>PKTE01000228.1 GCA_002869335.1 Salinivirgaceae bacterium
CTAAGTAAACTCCACTATCAAAATCAGAAATATTGATATTTGTATTTATTGAAGTAACCTTTTGTCTGTATACTGTTTGTCCAATTAAATTAGAAATAACTATTTCTTTATTTTCATGCAATTGTGATTCTTTAATATTTAACTCCTTTGTTGCCGGGTTTGGATACATCTGGAAGGCCATCATATTGTTATCATCAATACCAACCTGATAACCTACATTTACAATCCAGTTTTCAGAAACACTACCATTTTGTGATACAATGGTATAGATCACAGGTGTTGAATAATCGTTGGTTGAAACGCCACTGAATTGTTCTATTCCACTAATGTATGCGGTTGCACCTGGACTCAAATCATATTCAGCAATTAGATTTTCGCGTGATGTGCCAGCAGGAATTTTAATACTAACGGTTTTAGTTCCTTCGTTAATGGTTGTTAATTGGAAATTATCTGGAATTGTTGTAAAACCGAATGAAAGAATATCGGTCGAAATGTTTTGATTGGTTGTAACCTGAACAGTCCATATTTCTGTGGTTACTCCATCCTCAGCTACAACGGTGTAGGATACTCCGGAAGAGAGATTTACTACATTTTGTCCGCTCCATTGTATTGTATTACCAATATATGCAATAGCACCATCTGATAGATAGAAAATGGGCATTAACTGTGATGCATTAAGACTTGGGTCAAGGTTTACGCTAATGAAATTAGTCTGAGTGTTTATTTCTGCGGGCTGTGTTTGACCGTAGAATCCAAAGTATAGAAAATCGGCCTGAGTACTCATGTTGGCGTTTTCGATTACCTGAACATACCATTTTTTAATTGAACCTGTAGCACTTACCAATCGGTAAGTTACAATGTCTGAAAAGTCATTGACTGTGACTCCACTTTCTTGAGTTGTTGTACCAATTCTTACGGTGGTTCCATCTACTACCTCAAATGTTGCAATTAATTGTGTAAGGTCACTTCCTTGAGGAACTTCCACTCGAATGAAGGGATTGTTTGCATCAAATACGCCAACATTACCATTAATACTATAGCTAATGAAATCTGTTGGATCAGCAGAGACTTCTGAAACTGTTACTACCCAGTTTTGTGTAGTAATTCCATCTTCAGCTGTTAATGTGTAAGTTATCGGACTTGAAAAATCATTAGCTGTGACACCACTTTCTTGAGGAGTGCCATCAATTGCAGCTGTTGCTCCTGTTGAAAGGGTAAAAGAAGCCACAAGATTTGAAACGTCCGTCCCTACCGAAACTGAAACATCAATAGTTTGTGTATTTGAATTGATACTTGAGCTAATTTGACCCTCAAGTGAGTAAGTAACAAATTCAGCTTCAGATGATACTACTTCAGTAACCGTAACTACCCAATCTTGTGTGGTTGTTTCGTCTTCTGCTGTAATTGTATAGGTTAACGGGTTTGTAAAATCATTTGTAGTTACGCCACTTTCCTGCAGAGTGCCATCAATTGTTGCGGAGGCTCCTGCAGATAGTGTGAAAGTAGCCACAAGGTTTGTTACGTCAGTACCAACTGGCACGCTTACATCAATAGTATGTGCATCAGAGTCAATAGTTGAGTTTGTTTGTCCTTCGATAGTGAAGTCCGTAATCTGAGTTTCAGAAGATGCTCCTGCAGTAATAGTTACAATCCAATCTTGCGTAGTTGTTCCATCTTCTGCGGTAACGGTATAGGTTAACGGGTTTGTAAAATCATTGGCTGTTATACCACTTTCCTGCAGAGTGCCATCAATAGTTGCGGAGGCTCCTGCAGATAGTGTGAAAGTAGCTACAAGGTTTGTTACATCCGTCCCTGTTGGAACTGTTATATCAATTGTATTGGCTGCACCATCAATATTTGAACTGGTTTCTTCAGGAATTGAATATGTTAAAATATTTGCCTCATTAGATATCTCTGTAGTGACTGTAATAGTCCAAATTACTTGGGTTGTTGCATCTTCAGCAAGTATAGCGTATTCTACAGGATTGGTAAAGTCATTTATTGTAACACCGCTTTCTTGCTCTGTTACGTCAATATAGGCAGTGGCTCCCGCTGAAATAGTAAACTCTGCAACTAGGGAGGTCAAATCTGTTCCACTTGGCATTACCACGCTAACTGTTTTTTCAGTAGCATTAATATCTGAACTTACCTGATTAGCAATGCTATATGATAGAATTTCTGCATCTGAAGATAGTCCTGCAGATACGTTAACTGTCCATTCTTGTGTGGTTGTTCCATCCTCGGCAGTAACTGTGTAAGTAACGGCATTTGAGAAGTCGTTGGCTGTTACGCCACTTTCTTGTGGTGTTCCTCCAATATCAGCAGAGGCTCCATTTGACAATGTAAATGTGGCTGCAAGGTTTGTTAAATCTGCTCCATCGGCCATGGTTACATCAATTGTATGTGTTCCTGCATCAATAGTTGAGCTAATTTGCCCAGCTAAAGAGTAGGCAGTAAAATTGGTTTCTGCAGATGCAGCCACATCAACATTTACAGTCCAATTTTTTGTTGTTACGCCATCTTCAGCTGTAACGGTATAAACAACTGGAACACTAAAATCATTGGATGTTACTCCGCTTTCTTGAGGCACCCCGCTAATGTCTGCTGAAGCACCTGTTGATAAAGCATATGTGGCAATCAAATTAGTTAAATCTGTTCCGCTGGGCATAGTTACAGAGATAATTTCTCCTCCATTATCTATATTTGAGCTTACTTGATTGGGTATTGAAAAGGCGGTAAAATTAGCTTCAGTATTTGTTGGAACGGCACCTGACACTACATTAGCCCAAATCCCAGGGGTATAGCTAGCTGGTACTGGTAATCCTGACAAAACTTGAACGCATCTTAAATCGTTGGGCGCATTTTTATTTGGGTCGGCTCCAAATGATATTTTTCCGTCATCTGTTGGATCATTGTTGTTTAAAATGTGTATTACAATTAAATACTCTTTTTCGGAGCTTATATTTAATTCTGATGTGTAATTTAAGGTTAATACTTTGTTTACATCTGAAATATCAAGTAATAGTGGGTTTGTTTGTACTATCCCACCTGATAAATCCCAATTTCCCGTACCTAAATCTTTGTCATAAACTACGCCTATAATTGTTGCATTACCATTGTTGATTACTCCGGTGTATTCGTCTGAAATATAGGTGGATACTGATTTTAGTATGTAGGGGTCACCAACTGGTGCAGGGAAATAAGTGACTATTCCAATACCGCCACCATCTTCAGAAGCAACATATGTTGTAGTTAGGTTATCTTTATCGGCATATCCATATACTGTATCAGAAATTTCATAATTAAAGCTGACTGTATTATTTGCACTGTTTGCGTCATTTGCACTTGATAAGGCTGCAGTAAGCCTATATTTTCCTGCGCTATTTTGATTTATAGCTGATCCAAACAATATGGTATCTGCCTCACCGGTGCTTAAATTGAAGCTTTCTGTTTGATCAAACACAACTGAAGCCGCGCCTTCTGGATCCTTTGTAAGAGTAAGTTGCCAATCAAAATCAATGGCCTCTTCACCAGGATGGTTTACTGGCAATCCAATGGTTGAAAATCCTTGTATAATATGTTTTGGAACGTATTTGAAACCACCATAAAATGGATAATCAGCATCATTAATGTCGTTATTTGGTATATTTCCCTGTACAGCAGGGAATATTTTATCTATACTTAAGTCAACATCTTTTGCACTTTGAGCAAATGAGAATACATGTGCTAATGTCAATAATGTGACAACAAACAATTTTTTGTGTAAGGATTTCATATTATTTGGTTTTATTTTATTCATATGGAGTATAATTCAATTTATACGCAATAATAAGCAATGGGTTTTAATCAAAATATCAATAAACTGTTAAATTCTAATTTATAAGGTAAACAGTTTTCCTTGATATGTGTTCCTTTTCTTCATTTCGTTTGAAATCATATCGGCAATTTGATGGTTTTTAATCCCTCCCCATAATTTTACCGCCAATAAATCCGGTTTTGATTCAGATGCAAATCGTTCAATAACAACATCCGGATTTAATAACTCAGTAAATTTAATACAAAGATCAATGTATTCTTCTACGGGAAATAACCTGATTTGCTCTGGGTCTTTCTTATATTTTACTGCTAATTGCGTGTTTTTAATGATCTGAAGCTGATGGAGCTTGATTGTATCTAAAGGTTCTTTTGAGAGCTTAATGGCATGGTTCAAAATATCCTCTTTTGTTTCACCCGGTAAACCTAATATGAGGTGCCCACCTATGTGCAGCCCAGCGTTTTTTACGGTATGTATTGTTTCAACAGTTTGTTCATAGGTGTGTCCACGATTTATTTTTTGAAGAGTATCGTTTAAAGTTGATTCAATACCAATTTCGACTCCTGTGAAAATCTTCTTGTTAAATGTTTTAAGCAATTCTATTACCTCATTTTCAAGGCAATCTGGCCGTGTGGAAATCATAAGGCCTTCAATTTCAGGATGATCAATTGCTTCTTGATAGAGTTGCTCAAGTAAATCAATTTCTCCGTGGGTATTGGTATGCGATTGGAAATAAGCTATAAATCCCGATCCAGGTTTGCGATTTTTAAACTTAGTTATTCCTTTATCAATTTGTTTGGCAATGTTTTGCTGCTCAAACTTGTAGTTTGGATTAAAGCTTTTGTTGTTGCAATATATACATCCTCCTTTACCAATTGTTCCATCAATGTTTGGACAGGTAAATCCAGCATCAATTGAAACTTTTTGCATTCTTTTACCAAAAATGCTCTGCAAATAATCAGTATATCGATTGTATGGATAGTGAGGGCTATACTTAATAGGATATGTTTTATCCATTGGCTGCGAGCTTTTTAATCTCAGCAGTAAAGTTTTCGATATCTTCTTCGGTTGTGTCGAAAGAGGTCATCCATCTTACTTCATTTAACTCTTCGTTCCACATGTAAAAGAAGTATTTTTCCTGTAATGGCTTTATCCACTTTTCCGGAATAATGGCAAAAATACCATTGGCTTCTACTTGCTGAGTAATTTTAACTTCTTGTATATCTTTTAGTTTCTCAACCAGTAGTTGGGCCATTTTGTTGGAGTGTTCTGCTGATTTTTTCCAAAGATTATCTTTGAAATAGGCGATAAATTGTGCTGAAACAAATCTCATTTTTGAGAAAAGTTGCATATGTTGCTTCCGTAAATATTTAAAACCCTGGACAAGTTCGGGTTTGAAGAAAAGTAAAGCTTCACCCATAATAAGACCGTTTTTTGTGCCTCCAAATGAGAGTAGATCCACGCCACAATCGCGTGTGAATTCACGGAAGTTCATGTTTAAACTGACTGCAGCATTGGCAATACGAGCACCATCCATATGGAGTAGCATGCCATGATCATGGGCTAATTTGGCTAGAGTTTTTATTTCATCAGGCTGGTATACAGTTCCCATTTCAGTAACCTGACTGATACTTAAAATTCCAGGTTGGGAGTGATGTTCAAATCCAAATCCGTGCAAGAGTGGTATTACTTTTTCAGGCACAAGTTTCCCATTTACATTTTCAACAGCAATAACCTTTGAACCTGTAATTTTTTCCGGTGCGCCACATTCATCAACATTAATGTGTGCTGTGTCTGTACAAATAACGGAATTAAACGACCTTGAGGCGGCCATTATGCCCATTACGTTGGTCGCTGTACCTGTGAATAAGAAGTTTATTTCAGTATCTTCTCCAAATTCCTTTTTGAAAAGCTCAATGGCTTGCTTTGTATATTTATCGTCACCATATCCGATTGCGTGACCTTGATTTGCTTCTATCATAGCAGCTAACACCTGTGGGTGTGCCCCTGCGTTATTATCACTTGCGAATCCTTTTGTAATCATATCTGTAAATTTTGATAAACAAAGGTAAAAAAATGAATGTTTCAAACATTAAATTGCTTTTGCTTATTCACTTTTTAACTGAACATTATGAGTTTTAATTCAAAATTACTCAACCGTTATGTTATTTTTGTAGTTATGAACAATGAAGTCTGAGAAACCATTGTGAAATTGTATAAAAAACATATTTATTACATAAAGCCCGCAATAGTTTTACTATTTGTGATGGTTTTACAATTATCTGCAATTGCTCAAAGGCCCGGAAAAGCTTTTCGAACTGGAAAGCAAGCTTTTGAATATAAGGAGTATATCCGTGCTATTGGATGGTTGACAATTGCTATTGATGCGCAAAAATCAAAGTTCAACGATGCTTATTTGTATAGGGCAAAAAGTTACGAAGCTCTTAACCGACAGCAAGAAGCCATAAAAGATTACATTGCAGCTACCATGTTGTTTCCTAACCGTGCTGATATTTTTCAAAAAACAGCCAGACTTCTTTACAACCAGGGCAACTATAATGAAGCTTTACAATATGCCACATCAACGCTTGATATCGATACGGCAAGTTTTGAAGCCATGAAAATTCAATCTTTGGCATTAACGCACATGGGAAATGCAGAAAGCGCCTTACTAATTAGTGATCAGGCTGCTCAACTGAAACAAGATGCAGAAGTGCTTTATGCTAAGGCGCTTGCGTCAGACTCTCTTGGGTTAATCGATTATGCTATAGCGTATTACAACGAAGCAATATCTATAAATAAATCATACAAACCGCCTTATCACGATATGGGTCGATTGCTGGTGCGCAATGGTTACCTTGATAAAGCTATTGATATTTTCACACAGGCTACAAAGGAGTTTAATGACCCCACAAGCTATAAGTTACGATCGTTAATTTATGGTGTTCAGGGAAATACTCTGGCGCAAATTAGCGACCTTACTAAGATATTGACATTAGAACCAACGCGTATTAATTTATATTTTGACAGGGCTGAGCAATATAAAAAAGTAAATCTCTTACAAAATGCGCTGTCTGATATAAACTACTATTTAGAATGGGATCTATATTTGCCTTCGGCGTGGTTGCTTAAAGGACAAATCCTTGAAGAGCTTTACATGATTAGTAAGGCAATTGAGGCTTTCGAGAATGTTATAAAATATAGTACTTCGGAAGAGCAAACAGACTATGCTGAGAAAGCTATTTTTCGTTTGAAAAAGGAGAAGTTTCCTCCAAAAATTACCATTATATCTCCGCCCGGACCCGATGCTACTTCAATTAGTCTTGGTAAAAATCAAAATAGAGTTACAATTAAAGGAACAATTCAAGATGCCAGTAAAATAGGAAGTGTTTTAGTAAATGGATTGAAACCGGATACTTCTTACAATGGAAATTTAGTGAATTTCTCGATCCAGTTGACCCTGGATACAAGTCAGTTCATACATATTGTAGCCTCTGATGTTTATCGTAATACGGTTTCAAAAAGCTATAAGATTCTGAGGGTAGAAAAAGATCCTCCTTTACTTTATTTACAAGAGCCTAGATTGACTGAAGATAGTGCTGTAGATGTATCTACATCTCAATTGAACATTAAAGGATTTTTTTATGATTTTTCCGGTATAAAGTGGATAAGAATCAATGGAAAAAATATTCAACCACAAGTTAGAGAGGGGAAGTTTTACTTTTCAGATAAACTGGATGGTGTTAATAATGACTCTCTCATTATTGAGGCTTCTGATTATTTTTCAAATGAAATTTCATATAAGTACAAACTAAAATATACAGATACGCTTAAAAATGAATCATCGCCGTTGGGTAAGACGTGGTACGTGTTAATTGTATCAGACTCAATAGGCACTGTTTTACCTGAAATCAGGGCTTATAAAAATGATTTATTATCTGCTATTAATCATTATAATATTGATAGTGTTGTGGTATTGAATTCATTATCAAAAGAATCGGTAGAAAGAAGTCTTCTTTTTGATTTACCAACTGCATTCAGAGATAATAGAGTTGAAACGATGATACTTCATATTGTTTCACCGGGTTACACAAATGGAGCGTTTAGTTATTGGGTTACAACATCATCATTGAAAGATAAAGCATATAGTCTATTGAACACATCAATTTTAAGAACCTTCTTTAATGCTTGTAAATCCATAACTTATAAAACTGTTATATCAGAGTCTGTGCATATTCCCACAAATATTCTATCTCCGGTAGAAAATTGTGAATGTGAAGATTGTGCCGGAATTCATAGTTATCCCGATAAGGGACAGTATTTATTTAGCATAAAAATAGATAATTGGCATACATATGAATCACCATATTTATCCTCAATGAAAGAAGTCATTGAATCCAATGACCGATGTTTTTCTTTGGCTAAATTTTTCAATATAAAATCCAACAATATTTCTATTGGCACCTTAAAAGGGAATAATGAAAGGGCTTTTCCTGCTATTATGTACTTAAAAGGAGAGTAGTTTGGTCTTTAAAATTCTTTCAGCTGAAAGTATCTTTTTATATGATTGCCATTAAATTGGTCACGATAAGGATTATTATCATTGGGCTTATTGTGATCAGTGTTTTAGAAACTCCGAATCCATTAAAAAAATGAAGTCCTTGAAATATAATTTTGATGAAAAATATTAAAACAATAATATCAATTATAGTAAACAATGGACCTTTTGAAAGTGCTAAACTGTAATAGTTGTCAATTTGTAATAAAATCAATACTATAGGCAGTGCCAATATTTTTGGGACTAAAGAAAAGGCAATAACTGTTTCAATTTGAAGTTTTGTGGCATTTCCTTTTAAAAGTCGACTTATTCCCAAGTAGATGTAGTTAATAACAAATTTCCCCATAACTACCGAAAGGCCAACAATCATAATGAATGAAAATATTTTAAACGTTATGTTTTCTACTTGTGTTGGTTGTTCTACAAATAAAGCAGGGAGCCACATGGCTATTCCTAAAGCCATAAACATACTTATGTTATTTGTATCAATCTTAGCTTCAGGGTTTTCCTGAGTTTTTTTTAATGTTTCTTTTGTATTGCTGAAAATTGAGAAGAAAGGGATCATGCTGTTTACTTGTTTACTGTTTTATAGTTGTTTGTATAGTTTCATAATAGCTTCAGAAAATGAGCTCCAACTTAGTTCTGATTTTTTTTGTTGAATAGTTTGAATAAAGTGATCCCGTTCAGTATTAAAGTATTTCAAAATATTATCTCTGATTTCAGAAACTGTGGGGCTTGGAATAATGATACCTGTCTCATTATCAATTACCATTTCATCTAAACCACCAACTTTGGTTGCTAACATAGGCAGATCAAAATGGTATGCAATGGAAGTGATTCCACTTTGAGTGGCCGACTTATATGGCAGCACGCAAACGTCAGCAGCAGAGAAATAGAGTGGCACTTCTTCGTCAGATATATATTTTACATGTTTATGAATTCGGTCTTTATTTTTATTATCTGCTATTTGCTTATCATAGCCATCAAAGCTGCCATAGCTTTCACCGGCAATAATAAGCTGATAACTTTCATCCAACTCACCAAAAGCTTCAATAAGTAGGTCAAGACCCTTGTAATCGCGGATAAAACCAAAAAAGAGGAGTGTCTTTTTTTGAGGATCCAAAGTAAGTTTTTTTCGGGCTTCAGTTTTTTCTATTTTAGCTCCGAAATGGTCGTATAATGGGTGTTGCTTATATACATATTTTGCATCGGGTTTGAGTTTAAGCAGATCGTTTTTTACCTGTTCGCTCATTACCACAAATCCATCTACTCTTTTAAAAAAATACTTGATGAAAGGCATGTCAAAAAAGCGACGTTCATGAGGTATGGCATTATCTAAAATGGCAATTGATTTGGTTTTTCTCCCTATGTTTTTTGAAACGTAACCTAGTGATGGACCAAAAAAGGGCATCCAAAATTTCATTAGCAAAAGATCAGGTGCAGACTTTTTAAGTTTCTTGGCTGTGCTCATCCAATTGAATGGATTGATGCTGTCTAATAATTCTTTACTGTCAATTATTTCTGGCTTGTCATCTTCTTTAACGTATTGCGTATCGCCCGGGAAAAGAATATTGGGATATTGTCTTTTAAAGGTTATCGCATCAATAGTATGCTCTTTTTCAAATTCGCGAAAAAGTGCAGCATTAAATTGGGCGATTCCTCCACGAAAGGGGTAAAAGGTTGACAAGTAGCTTATTTTCATTTGATATTGAGTCTTAAAATAAATTTTCTACAGCCTTTTTAACAGTTTCGGGTTTAATGTCATACATACAAGATCTTTTACGATCGCATGAATTTCCATAGTAACAATCGCAACCAGTTTCAGGTTCGAGAATTACTCCCCTGTTGTACATTTCAAATTCGTTTTTATTGAAAATATTGTTCATCAGAACCATAGGTGTCTGGTGTCCAACGGCTATATGCATCATCATGCTAACCTGCGTTACAACCGCATCAAGGTTAGATGTAAGTGAAATGAACTCTTCCAGTGAGAAAGTTCCCGGATACCAGGCACCGGTTTCTTTTGCTAACAAGGAGTTCTTTTCATCTTCTTGTGGACCGCCAAGAAGTACAGGAAATATTGATTCATCCAAACTGTTTATGAATTCTATCCAGTTTTTTTCCGGCCATAAACGGGTAAGCCATCTATTGCCGCAACCTGTGTTTAGTCCAACAACTTTACGCCCTTTGCTTTTGTCTGCAAAGATTTTTTTCCATTTCTCAGCAATGGGTTTATTATAATTGAGCAGGTAAGGCTCCATGTTGAACTCCATGTGGCAAA
>PKTE01000231.1 GCA_002869335.1 Salinivirgaceae bacterium
ATATTCCAATCATAACCTACTACAAAGTGATGACTTTTTGAGAAATCAAGGTTTAGGTTGGGTTGCACATAACTTCCATCATTTAAAACAGTACGATTAAAGTACATGTACATCGGTTGACGCTGACTGTGTAGTCCATAACCAATATTTAAAGTTTGATTTTGAAATGGACGCCATTTAAAAGCCAGTCTTGGTTCTATAGCAATTTGATTGTCAAGCGTTAAATGTTGATAATGCAGACCAGTGTTGAATTCAATTTTATCATTTGGGCGATATTGCCAATGTATGTAAGATTCCAATTGTTGGGTGCTGCCATCTTCGTCATTCAGTGTTTCAAAATGACTGCGTGTTTCGTTCCATAGGCTGTCAACTAATTTGTAGCTGATGTTCATGAAACGAGCTCCAATTTTTAGATTGTGTTTAGGGTTAAATTTATGATTAAGGTATGCTTGCCCGATTAAGTTATCGCGAGTGAATGATAGTTCTCTCCAATCTTGGAGATTATTGTTTTCACCAATTGAATCCAGACTGTTACGATTACCAATGTGTGTGTAGGCTAAAGTTGCTTTGTAGTGAGTTTTTGGACTAAAAATGTATGTGTGAGATGCCCCTGTAGCCACTGTTTCACCCTCACTCTTAATGTCCATCCAATCGTCTTCGTAAAAACTTTCGCTGTCATCTTCTTCGTCCTTTTCGCTGTTCATGAATTCAATTTTACTGTATCCGCCTAATCCAAATACTTCAAAAGTTCCTGCTTTTTTAGTGGGGAGGTTTATCTTAAAGTTTAAATCCTGATAATAGGGGATAGCTGTTCCTGTTCCAACATCGTAGCCAAGGTCAGCCATTAGTCCTAATGTTGAATAGCGATAATTGATGAGGTATGATGATTTATTTTCTCTGCTAATTGGACCTTCTGCTCCAAATTCGAATCCGTTGAAACCTACTTGTCCCATAAATTCGTGCTTATTATAATTTCCGTTGCGCATTTTAAGATCAAATACACCTGAAGTGGCGTTGCCATATTCGGCAGGGAACGCGGAGGTCATAAAGTCTGAGTTGGCTAAAACATTATTATTAAGCATGCTCACGGGTCCGCCGGTTGCGCCCATTCCACCAAAGTGGTTTGGGTTTGGAATTGGAATGCCTTCCAGTTGCCAAAGTAAGCCCAAAGGTGAATTACCGCGAATCACAATATCGTTTACAGCATCATTGGCGGCACTTACTCCCGCATAATTTGTTGCCATCCGTGAAACATCGTTTCTGGCGCCGGCATATCGTTGCGATTCTTCTACGGTAAATTGGCGAGCACTCACTGTAGCCATTTTATTGTTCGCGCGGGTTTTATCTTTTTTGGCTACAATTTCGATTTCTTCGGTTTTAATAACTTGTTGTTCCATTTGTACTTGTATTACAAGTTCTTTTCCAGTAGTAAGAGGAACATTGTCGAATTTGCGTGGGAAATATCCCAGATAACTAGTCAAAACGGTAACACGACCAATGGGTACCTGGTCCATTTCGAAATATCCTTGTGAATCGGAAATGGTACCTCTGGTAAAATCACCGTTGTAAATTTGGATAGCAGCACCAATAAGCGGCACTTGCGTTTGGGCATCGATAATACGCCCTCGGACAGTTTGGGTGTAAGACATGCTTTCGTTGGGTTCAGCGAAGGCAGTTGTCATCATGAATAGAGTTAATAACGTTGCGAGAACTTTCATTTTTTAGGTTTTAAGGTTTGATGCAAATAAAGTTTGAAAATTCTATCCGCTAAAATAAAAAACGATGAGCGTAGGATTTTGACAGATGAACGCAAAGAACTCTTTTTCGGTATGTGAGTTTAGAGTGTTGAAAATTCAAAGTGTTAACGAGAATTATATGTAGTTTGAGAGGATGGTAATTGTTTTGAAAATGAGGGGGTTAGGGTGTGGGTGTTAAACGAAGTGGGTTTATAAGAGTGGGTTGTTTGTTTGAACGTGCTTTGGTGAAAAGAAATTGTCAGCTTGTTAAATGATTGTGTTGTGGGTATTAGTTTGACGGCTGTTTTGATTACTTAGTGTTTGTTGATGTTGTTTTGGTCATTTTTTTCACACCTACTTATATCTTTACTTTGTTTCCTAAATCATCTATTTTAAACCTATTGTCAAACTCAACTAAAAGCCCTTTGCCTCTTATTGTATCTGAATCTTTATGTGGAAAATGAACATCAATATTTATTAATGAGTTGTCATATGCTTGTGTGATGTCATCGACAGAAGAGTGTCCAATAATTATTGTTGAAACATTAAAATATTGCTTTACATTATTAATTATATTATGGGTTTCTGCGTTTTGATAATGCCCAAAACCTCTATCGATTAAAGGACCATTAATTCCATGTACTACTATACTTGTTGAGTCGGAGTAGTTAGATAAACCAATGTTGTTTCTTACAATTTGATTTATTTCGTCTATTGAAAGGTTCAAGTTTATTAAATTCTGACTGATACCACCATGAACAAATAGAATGTCGCCAATTTTTTCGATTGTGTTTTTAGTTCTCAGCCACTTTCCCAATTCGCTTTTATCACCATAAAAATCGCTAGTGTAATCTAACCCAAGTTTATCAGCCAGTTTTGTATATTTTGACCTTACATGATGATTTTTACCTTTTAAATTTAGTATTTCATGATTTCCTAAAATAAAATGTACAAAACCACCTTGTTCTTTAGCTTGCTTTTCCAGTTTGTAGATCAACCATAAGCATTGCGTTACATTTAATCCTCTATCTACAAAATCGCCAACAAGAACTAAATGCCCATTGCCAAAAGTCCAATTAGATTTTTGATCTATTATTTGGTTTGCCTTTAATAGCTTATGAAAGGCATACAGATTACCTTCAATATCAGAAGCTGCAAATATTCTGTCTGGTTTTGAATATATAGCTTGAGGAATAAACAAAGAGTCCATCAACTCCACCTTAAATGATATTTCTGATGGGTTGTTGTAACTAAAGGAATTTATAGTAAAGTTCGTTGTTGGATCTTGTTTAGCAAATCGTTCATCAAGTATTATGTAGTCACCTGATTTTTCAACAACCTGGATTGCCCTAACTGAGTCTTGTTCATATAGAATGTATGGACCATCAGTTGAGATATGCTTCCTGTTTTCAAAAAATGTTGAATTTTTAAATTCATCATATTCATTAAAGAGAAACTTATACCAGATAAGAAATAATGTGATGAATGTTAAGGTTCCTAATCCAAAATATTTAAATATTTTTTTGAGCATTATTTTGCTTTATCCTTTCAGCTCCCGTTCTTCAATGTTTAACTCTTTGGCAATTCTCGAATTAGTTGGGAAAAAGAATCCCAGAAGACCAAGTCCAATTAAAGCTGCAATGATAAAAAAATCATGCTGGAAAAGAAAGTATGCTGAGATAAAAAATAAACTAGCCCCTTCGATGGATGCTCCCCTAATAATCATTGCTTCGCGGTATTTTAATATCTTTTCAGTAAGATTTTCAGTGTTTAAAGCCTTAATTTTTTTATTGAAAATATATATTCCTCCACCGATGCTTGAAATTCCAATTAGAAATGAAGTAAATTGAAATACCTGAAAAGATATCATGTCTCCTTCTAAAGTTCCGGTAAAACCAATATATTTTAATACTATGGCAAAAGTTAAAAAAGTTGTGATAGCTATTATTAGAGCTAAATATACAATACGGATCGATTTTAGTTCTTTTTGAATTCTGGTTTGCATTACTTTAAGCTTTTCTGACAAATTCAGATTTTAATCCCATGGCACCAAATCCATCAATGCGACAATCAATATTATGATCCCCATCGACCAAACGGATGTTTTTTACTTTTGTGCCCGCTTTTACCGGATTTGAAGCACCTTTTACTTTGAGGTCTTTGATTACAATTACCGAATCTCCATCTTCCAACACATTGCCGTTACTGTCTTTTACTACAAAGGCATCTTCTTCAACAACTTCGTTTGGGTTCCATTCATGGTTGCATTCGGGACAAGCATATTGCTCATCACTTAAGGCATATCCGTATGGCGATTTGCACACCGGACACGCTTTCATTTCGTCTGACATTTTATATTGAGTTTAATTGTTTGATATGATCTAAGTAGCTCTAACTAAATGGACCCTGAGCGCAGTCGAAGGGTTATTCTGGCCATTTAATAGTCTCTTCGCCTTCGAACAATGGTCCGAATTGAATTTCAGATAATTCGTAATCTTCCATCCAGAAATTAAGACTCAAATCTTCAGAGAAAATTAATTCTTGTTTGGTTTCATCATCTGTTTCCCAAGCTTCTTCTTTCAGATCTGTAATATTTAGGTCTTTTAAATCTTTAAGTAATTGTGGTTTTTTCGATCCAATTAATTTCTTGCCGTTAAATTCATAGTGCTCTCCTGAAACAGCAATAGAAAATAGACGCATATCGTCAACTTCTTCGAAGCTTATTGATAGCTCTAATTCATCGTAGTGCCAAGATTCAGTTTGACCTTCGTCTTCGTTATCTGTGTGATTATCAATCTCATCAGGTTCTCCTAAAATGTTTTTCACATCGTCTCTGAACATGCCGAATTTGATATTGTCTAATCCAATTCCTGCTTTAATCTCTTTTAATTGTGCCATGATATTTTGTTTTGTAGTTGTTTTTCTTACAAATCTATATTTTTCATTCAAGAACTTACGAGAATCGTTTATTATTTTTTAATAAAGGATTTAATAACTCCGTCAACTTTTATAAAATAGAAACCAGGTATTAACTCATTAATATTTATCTCAATTGATCCGTTTAACTTAGTAGATTCAACCTTCAATGAGTTGCCAACGGGGTCAAATATTTGAATATCGTTTGGAGCTTTATTTTTAATATTTATATATAAAAAACTATTGGCCGGATTCGGATAAATAGTTATTTCATTTGACTGCATTGTACTTATAATTACAATGGGCTCATAATGTACAGTAAAAGAGCAACTATCTGTGTTCATAGCAGTATCTGTTGCAGTATATTCTATGGTTGTGTAACCTTCGGGAAATGTTGAGCCAGAGGCTAGTCCTTCAGTTAGTTCAAGTAGAACTCCATTGCAATTATCCAATATCTGTGGCTCCACGTATTCTATTTCCGGTAATGTGCTTTCAATATTTTCGGGACAGATAATTTGCGGAGGAATAGTATCTATAATATTTATTTGAATATTGGCAATTGATGTATTGCCAGAAGTATCGCTCACTTCAATTGAAACATTGGAGCTTTGGTTTAATAGCTCACCAATTGCAATAGATTGCAAATAGTATATGGTGTCCGAACAAGCATCTGTTGCTGCAATTAGGTTAGAAAAATCAGGGACTTCTGCCAAACAGTTTTCATTTACATACAATAATACTTCTGAAGAATAATTAATCTCAGGAGGAGTCATATCTTCATCATCGGGGTTGCAATTCTGATCTATACCATCACATTCTATCTCAATGGCGTCCGGGTTTATAGTTGAATCCAGCGGATTGCAATCCAGTCCATCTAAAAAAGTGTCATCATCTGTATCACTGTCTAATGGGTCCGTAAATGTTATAAGTACTTCTTCTCCATCATTCAGAAAATCATCATCTGTATCTGGATCGTTTGGATCAGTGTATAGCCACTCGTCTCCGTCTAATAGCGAGTCGTTATCTGAATCTGCGTCTATGGGGTTTGTGAATGTAGTATATACTTCATATCCATCGGTAAGGAAATCATCGTCCGTATCCATGATGAGTGGGTTACAATTATATAATTGTTCTTCACCATCTGGCAATAAATCATCATCTGTATCAGTATCAAGGGGGTCACAACCATAAATGTTTACTTCATCACCATCAAGCATCCAGTCGTTGTCTGTGTCTGCAATTCTAGGATTAGTGCTGTGCCAAGATTCTTGCCCATCTAGTATTCCATCTCCATCTGTATCCGGATTCATCGGATCTGTATGGATCACTTTTACTTCATAATCGTCAGTTGCATTGTCATTGTCAGGGTTTGCTGAAAGCGGATCTGAATTATAAACATTAATTTCCATTCCATCCAAAAGAGTGTCGTCATCTGTATCTTCATCCGTCGGTTCTGTATTTGAAAAATTAAGTTCGTAATAATCTGATAGTCCATCTTTATCTGTGTCTGTCCTGGTAGGATTTGTTAAGTGAACAAGCACTTCATTTCCATCAGAAAGACCATCGCCATCAGAATCTGGAGAAATCAGATTTGTCTTATGTATGAAAACTTCTTCTTTATCCGTTAAACCATCACTATCAGAATCAGTATTGTTTGGGTTTGAACCCAAATGAACTTCTAATGCATCGGGAAGAGAGTCGTTATCCGTATCAAGAGGAGCAACATCATCGGCAATATTATTAGGTTCTTGCTCATCAATGTCCACTTTCCCATTGAGGTTGAAGTCTTCAAATCCATCTATCGTGCCACCGCTGTCAGTATCAGCAACATTCGGATCTGTGGTTGTAAGTGTGTCGCTGTCCGGTACAAAAACTGAAAGATCAGTATCTTCGGTTTCAGGTTCATGAATGCCCAACTCAGTACCGTCTTGGATAAGATCCAAATCCGAATCAACCATAATTGGACTTGTGTTATATGTTACAACTTCATTGAAGTCTGTTAGTCCATCATTATCAGTATCCGCATCAAGCGGGTTGGTGAAATAAACGTTGATTTCATTTTCATCGGTCAAACCATCATTATCTGAATCGCCACTCAATGGATTTGTATGATATCGCAATAACTCACCACCATCAGTAAGCTGGTCGGAATCTGAATCGCCATTGGCGGGATTTGTGCCTGGTTCATCCCCTGATAGTATATAACCATCCGGACCTAATATTTCAAAAAAATCTGAAAGGCCATCTCCATCAGAATCATAATCAGACTGGAAATTAGAGAAGCTTGTCCCAACAGTATCTTCTATTTGATCTCTTACACCGTCCATATCGATATCATCCGGTTCGTCAAATCTGTTGTTTGGATCAAATTCAGTTGCATCAAAACGGCCATTATAGTTAAGGTCTTCCAGTTGGTCGCTGGCACCTCCAAAGTCTGTGTCATAGTATAATGGACTGGTTGTGGTTTGACCTGAATCGGCATCTGCTTTAAATTCAAATAACTCTGTATTTATTCCTTGTGGCTTGTATAGTCCAACCTCCAGTCCGTCAGACAGTTCGTCACTGTCTGTGTCCCAGTCTGATGGATTTGTACCATATACTAGTATTTCGATTCCATCAATAATTCCATCATTATCTGTATCATCATTTAATGTATCGGTACCAATAGCTATTTCAACAATATTTGGCAAACTGTCATTATCACTATCTGTGAATATAATATTTAGAGTCTCTGAATTTGGGTCTGTTTCGCCTTCATTAATTACACCATTTCTATTATGATCTTCGAACCCGTCAAGAATACCATCATTATCCGAATCATTATCGATAGGAGAGGTGGTTGTAATTCCGCCATCGCTATCCGCAATAAAATGTCCCCAAAAGTTATCTCCCTGAGGAGCTGTTAGTCCAACTTCTGTTCCATCTTGAATCATATCATGATCGGTGTCGCGTAGTAGAGGATTCGTATGGAAAATATTTACTTCGTTTCCGTCTGTAATACCGTCGCCGTCTGTATCATTATTAAAAGGATTAGTAAAGTAAATTGTATATTCATCAAGGTTTGAAAGTCCATCACCATCTGTATCGAGTATTTTCGTCGGATTTTTCTTCTGTTTCTTAGAGATTGCGTTTTGTGCTGCAGCGTAATTTGATGTTGAAATCAGAAATGCAAAAATTGAAAAAAGATAGATAAATGATGACTTCATAGTATATTTATTAGAAGTGAATTAGATCAATTTAAATATACTACAATAATTCAAATGATTATGGTTATTTCTTTAAATCGGAGCGTTTAAATTTATAGCTGCATTTTTTACAAGTGTAATATGATGGTTTTATATTACTCATTATCATACTCCCGTTAATAGCGGCAATGAATTTAGTTATGGCGTTTTTAATCCAGCTAGAAAATGTTATTATTCCTTTTAGTTTATAGGATTTGCACTTTGGGCATGCTACCAGTAAATTTTGATATCCATTATCGCCAGATTTCTGCATAATATTTACAGCCTTATCTATATCATGTATAAAAATTTCAAGGTGATTTACGGTAATTGATTTATGATAGGCATTAATTAAATATTTATTTCTAAATCGATAATTAATTCCTTTCTTCTAGAATAGGTCTTTAATATCCTTTAACTCCGAAGGTTGTGTCGATTTTTTATTTGTTTTAATGACCTTAATGCAGCCGACTGAAATAGGAGTAACCAACTTTAGTCTTTTATTGGTATCTAAAATAACGATTACAATCAGGATAGTTTACCTCATTATTTATTGTTTTTAAATATGATATAATTGCGTCAGCAGTTGTGAAAGCTTGAATATTCCCAGTTGCGGGAAAATAACTATCGTATACAGCAGGTATATAATCATTAATGCCAACTGATAAAACAGAGTTGTCAGGTATGATATTTCCATTTAAGTCATAAATCTGAATATTATTATCAATTTGTTCGATTTGTATTCCTGAGAAGCAAAACCAAGACTGTGTTCCCATTAAGAAACTTTTTATTTCTGAAACAGTCATATTGAAAACTACTGTTCCATTATTAAAGGGATCAATCTCGTAAATTTCTCTTACAGTGATATCCCCGTCATCGAGACCTGAACGAATTCCACCATAATTTTGAAAAGTAACATCTACTTCTAATTTTTCTCGTAAAGCATCAGTATAAAAACAACCAATCTGAAATCTTTCATGATTAATCTGGGAATATCCGATAACCTCGTTTAAAACCTCAGCCATATCGTTATTGAATTGATCAATGTCGGCTTGTATTTCCGCGTCGTAACCAGTATATGTATTTAAATTAATTAGTTCATAATTGAAGCTCTCTACTTTTTTGTTTTTCACGGTTAATTCAATTTTGCCCATATACTCGAGATAGCTACCTGCCTGAAAAATTGGAATGTTGTTCACAATTGTATCAATGAGGTAACTGCTATGAGCTCCAATAATTAAATCGAAATATGGGAATTGCTGAGCCAATTGATAATCTCCTAATATTCCATTATATCCGTTGTGTCCTAAGTGGGTCAATGCAATATACAAATCTGAGTTTTCCTGTTCTTTGATTCCGGAGAATTGAGAGACAACGTTTTCGGGTCTTTCAAAAGTAATTCCTTGCACTTTCAAAGGATGCGTAGAGGGTATTACTGCGTTTGGTTTACCATTGGTTTCAATTAAGCCCAGAACTGTAATATTCAAATCGCCAACACTTAATGTTTTATATTCAAAGGGTTGGGGGATCCCAGTACTTTCCATGTCTACATTAGCACATACCCAATTAAATGAAGCTTGTTGAATTCGATCTGATAAAATGTTTAATCCATAATCAAACTCATGATTTCCGATAACTGAAATGTCAAATCCGATTTTATTCATGATTTCAATCATAGGATATCCTTTTTCAGGATAATTGTCAACAACAGGATTGCCAGAGAAAATATCTCCCCCACAAGCAACAAAAACATCGCCTTGTTGCTTTTCAATGTCTATTATATGTTTGACTTTTGAAAAATTATCAATTTGTCCATGTTGATCATTAACAATAAAAATTGTTAAATTCTTTTCAATAGCTTCATATTTATCTTCTTTGCAACCAACAGAAAAGAAAATAATTATAATGAAAATGCATGTTTTTATTGAGTTCATATGATTAAGCTAAGTTTCACTTTCATAGATTACATGAATTGCTTATAATATACTCAAAATCTGATTGGTAGCCAAAATTTTGTTTTACAGTATTAATTAAATTATTCGTCAACCTTTAGCTCATGAACACAATAAAAATAAACAAATTGTGAATAAAACGAAGTTTTAACTTCGTTGAGCTCCACTTCGTTTCGGTTGCTCGCATCATAATTGATTTTATTTGTGCTTCCCGATTTTATCGGGACAGGCTGCGAGCTGAAGGTTGGCGGGGTTAAAAAGAACCTCTGCCGCCCGCACCTACACGGCTCCGTATTCTCTAACGTCGAGGTTAGGTTTTGTAACTTTTTCTTTAATCGTAATGAAATCGGCACGAATAAACCAAAATCTGATCGTTGTCAGCTTGATAAACTAGTCTGTGTTCCTGGTCAATTCGTCGAGACCCATAACCTGCCAAATCATATCTAAGTTTTTCAGGTCGTCCAGTTCCTTCGAAAGGTGTCCGTTGTATTTCCTTAATCAGTTTATTGATCTTCTTTACGATTTTCTTGTCAACTTTTTGCCAATACAAATAGTCGTCCCATGCGTTTTCTGAAAAAGTGATCGTCATATCAGTCGTCAAGTTTTGGAGTGATGGTTTTTCCTGCTTTCATTTGTTCAATCGATTCGTAAAGTCGATCAGCATTTTTCTTAGAGCTTAACAAATGTAATGTCTCCATTATCGAGTTGTATTCCTCTAAAGAAATCATCACAGTCCCTTTTCCTGTTTTACGTTTGATGATTAAAGTTTCGTTATCATCTTCAACGCTGTCAATAAA
>PKTE01000226.1 GCA_002869335.1 Salinivirgaceae bacterium
TTAATTACCGGAAATGCCTTAGAACGATATGGCTCAATCACAATAGTTTCTCCATCTTTGAATTTACGCATGTGCAATTGACATGTAGTAACCTCGTCATCTGGTCCATGTGGGCGGCCATTTACATAAAGACTGCAAATACCACAAATACCCTCACGACAATCGTGGTCAAATGCAATTGGGTCCTTACCTTCCAGAATCAATTGATCGTTTAGAATGTCCAACATTTCAAGGAATGATGAACCTGTAGATATATCCTTAACTGTGTAAGTTTCAAATTTACCCTTGGCTTTGGCATTTTTCTGACGCCAAACCTTAATTTTTATCTCTTTTAATATCTTGTCTGCCATAAAGCACTGATTTTAAGATTGATTATTTATAAGAGCGTTGAGTTGGAGTTACAAACTCAAAATTAAGCTCTTCCTTGTGCATCTCAGGATCTGTTTCATCACCTTTGAATTCCCAGGCACTTACATAATTTCCGTTTTTATCGTCACGTAATGCTTCTCCTTCATCAGTTTTAGACTCTTCACGGAAGTGTCCCCCGCAAGATTCGTTGCGCTCCAATGCATCACGAGCCATTAACTCACCCATTTCAAGAAAGTCTGCCACACGCATCGCTTTTTCAACTTCCGGGTTAAATTCATTCAATTCACCTGGAATACGAACATCTTCCCAGAATTTTTTACGTATTGCCTTAATCTCTTCAATGGCTTCTTTCAACTCTTTCTCATTACGGCTCATTCCAACTTTATCCCACATCACTTTACCCAATTCTTTGTGGAAATGATCAACAGGCGTTTTTCCTTTAATGGCCATAAGTTTTACTAGCTTATCATTAATCTCTTTTTCAGATTTCTCAAACGCTTCATGATTTGTATCAATACGTGGAACCTGAATTTCATCAGCCAGGTAATTTCCAATTGTATAAGGAATTACAAAATATCCATCAGCTAATCCCTGCATTAATGCAGAAGCTCCCAAGCGGTTTGCGCCGTGATCGCTAAAGTTAGCTTCACCAATGGCATACAATCCAGGGATATTAGTCATTAAATTATAATCAACCCAAAGTCCACCCATGCTGTAATGAATTGCCGGATAAATCATCATTGGCTCTTCATATGGATTAACATCGGTAATTTTTTCATACATCTGGAAAAGGTTTCCGTAGCGTGCTTCAACCACATCTTTGCCTAAACGGTTGATTGCATCTTTGAAATCAAGGAATACTGCTTTACCTGTTTCATTCACTCCAAAACCTGCGTCACAACGCTCTTTAGCAGCGCGAGAAGCAACATCACGTGGAACTAAGTTTCCGAATGATGGATAGCGACGTTCCAAATAATAGTCGCGAGCATCCTCAGGTACTTGAGATGCTTTTATTTCACCTTTTCTTAGTTTTTCAACTGTTTCTTTATCTTTTGGAACCCAAACACGGCCATCATTACGCAATGATTCTGACATCAAAGTCAACTTACTTTGCTGATCACCGTGTACAGGAATACATGTTGGGTGAATTTGCACAAAGGCAGGATTCGACATATAGGCTCCTTTTTTATAACACTGCCATGCAACACTACCATTGCTTCCCATGGCATTTGTAGAAAGGAAAAATACATTTCCATATCCACCTGTTGCAACTACAACAGCATGAGCTCCGAAGCGTTTAATTTCACCCGTTTTTAAATCGCGAGCTATAATTCCACGGGCTTTCCCATCAATTGTAACCACATCAAGCATGTCATGACGATAATACATTTTCACATTGCCCTTAGCAATTTGTCTGTTCAACGCCCCATATGCTCCTAAAAGTAATTGCTGACCGGTTTGACCCCTTGCATAAAATGTACGTGATACAATAACACCACCAAATGAGCGATTAGCCAAATTACCACCATACTCACGTGCAAAAGGTACACCTTGCGCCACACACTGATCAATGATATCACCACTTACTTCAGCCAATCTATAAACATTAGCCTCACGTGCACGGTAATCACCACCTTTTATAGTATCGTAAAATAAACGATAAATAGAATCATTATCATTTTGATAGTTCTTAGCAGCATTGATACCTCCCTGTGCAGCAATAGAGTGTGCACGACGAGGACTATCCTGATAACAGAAATTAAGCACATTATATCCCATTTCTGCAAAGCTGGCAGCTGCTGAAGCACCAGCCAATCCTGTACCAACAACGATTATATCTAATTTACGTTTGTTTGCCGGACTTACAACTTTTAAGTCAGCTTTATGTTTTGACCACTTCTGAGCCAAAGGCCCTTCGGGTATATCTGTTTTTATTATACTCATGTCCAATAGATTTTAGAAGAATATCATATAGTAAACCGGAATAGAAGTAAAACCACCGGCAATTATTACGGCGTAAATAATAGCTACTGTTTTTAATCTTTTCATCCATATATCGTTATTCCATCCAATAGTGTGGAATGACGACCAAAATCCATGTGATAAGTGTAATCCAAGTGCAATAGCACCCAAAATATATAAACCACCATAGATGTAGCTAGTTTTGAATAATGTAGCAACAAGATTATAAGCATTCTCCATCTGTTCACCATCCACGGTAATATGATCTAATAATGGATCGCCTGTAAAGCGCATCTTCCAGAAGAAGTTCCATACGTGAATTACAAGGAAAATAAAAACGGTTGACCCAAGAAAGAACATGTTTCTTGAAGCCCACCCACCAGTTTCCTGAGAATTACGCTTATTATATTTTGCAGGTCTTGCCAAGTAATTTTTTAAGGTTACAATGGCGGCATACAAAATATGTATGATAAAACCCAAAGCCAATACAGGTTCCATCACTTTAATAGCCGGGTTTGTGGCCATAAAATGAGCTGCTTTATTAAAAAGCACCCCTGTATCATCAATAATAAGCATCAGATTCACGGTAAGGTGAACCAATAAAAAGATCATTAAAAATAGTCCCGATAAGCTCACCAGTACTTTGCGGCCTATCGATGATTTAGTAAAGCTACTCATAAGTATAACTTTTTGTGATTATTTTGATTCATTGCAAACAAATTTAATCAGTTTTGAAATCTTTCAAGCAAAATTCGGAATGCAATACACCTTTATAAGCTAATTTATACACATTCTAAAATCTACATGAATCAATATGTTGTAAAAGATGAGATTATTTTATGGCAGACTGAAAAAAAATGTAACTTTGCTTCATCATTGGTTTCCAAAGTGGATTTTCCACAGGGAATTAAAAGGGAATGCCGTGCCTCGCATATGAAAGTGAGAATTCGGCAACAGTTCCCGCTGCTGTGATCCTCATAACGGATCGACCACAAGCCACTTTTCTTTACAGAAGAATGGGAAGGCGTCGAAAACCGGAGGAAAGTCAGAAGACCTGCCACTGATAACAGATTCGCAGCCTGCGGTGAACAGGAAGTCGAAAAATACTGAAAAGCTATCCTCAGTATCGTCTGCTGCAATCTGAAAACAAATTAATTGTAGCAAGATGATGAAAAAATCAAGACAACAAAACATTAATTTACTACGTCATTGGGAGGAGGAACGACGAAGCAACCGCAGCGCAAAGCTAAAGCTCGGCAAAGCCAATCTCTCACAAGTAAACGTAAAAAAATTGCTTCTCCGCAAGCTGGCGGATAGCAATGGCGTTCCCATTGTTTTAGCACCCTCATCCTCTGCTACCCATTCATTAACCAAACTCACTTAACTAATTACAATGAAAAAGCTTTTTACAATTGCTTTAGCACTTTTCTTTAATGCAGCATTCATTAATGCTCAGGATAGCTATGTAACAGCCGGAAGCGGCTATGTGGCAGAAGATATATTGCCCACACAAAACATGTTTTCAACCTTTGACATTGCTGGAAACCATTTGTATGGACATGATGGTGATACCATTCACAAATTGGACATGGAAACAGGGGAAACATTGGCAAAATATGGAAAACCAGCCGGGTATGCTTCTTATCCCAGTTTTTTATATGTAGATGAAGCCAAAAATGAAATGTGGGCAGGATTTACCGTTTCCGGAAATGCAAATGACCGAATTTATCATATTGATTTAACCACAGGCACATGGACACATGAAGCTACCCTGGCTGGAAACTTTGATTTAGTTAACTTAAACGGATACTTGTTAGTTAGTGGAACTGTATATGGCACACCTAACAACATTTTCCTATTAGACACTACAGGAAACAATAACCACAGAGTTATCATTGAAACAACTGGAAATTCCGCTGGAATAAGCCTGGATCAATTTGGAAACCTATACTATGCAACCTCTTTAGGTGAAAACGATAAGTTGGTTCGTTGGAGTTATTGGAATCTTATCTCAGTAATTGAAGATTCAACAGCTACTCCACTTCAACTAGATAATGCAATTAAACTTTCAAACCTTCCCGCCGGAGCATATGATTGCTCAGTTGATGATACCAATAATGTATTCATGACCATCAATGCTTTGACATCTGACAAAGTTCTGGCGAGATGGAACGGAACCTATTTTGACAACTTGAACTATGATACCGTTGCAACTACCAACGGAGATTACGACTGGTTTACCATGGTTAAAACCAAAGGAAATGCATTAAACCCTGGAGATGAAAATGGTGTATACACACTTTCATATGCACACCCAATAGTAAAAGCAAACGGAGACAATTATTCACCAATATTAGTTGAACCATTTGAAACCATTCAAACTTCCATTGAAACGGAATACTTATTTGTAAATCTTGACGGACATTTTACAGACCCTGACGACCCTGATTCATTTACTTATTGGGCTTATAGTAGCGAGGATGGCACCGTACTAGCGAATGTTCTTAATGGGGAGTTAGAACTCTATTTTTACAATACAGGACAGGCAACCATAACAGTTATAGCTACAAATGCTGAACGTTCTGTTAGCACCGAGTTTGTAGTTGGTGTTTATCCTGAAATTACTGGAGATTACACTGTTGCTGATTTTGAAGATTTAGGCTTACCAACCAACAGTTACTGGAACGGATCTAATGGGGAAGGGCAATTTACCTCAGGAAATGCTGTTTTCAAAAACAGTTACAGCCCAGACTACGGATCGTGGAGTGACTGGGCATACACCAATATGGCCGATGATTCTACCACTGGTTACGCTAATCAGTTTAGTGCTATTGCAGCACAGGGTTTTGACCCAATAGTTTCAGAAGGATCAACATATGGTGTATCATATCCATCAAGCTGGGGAGCTACAACTATCAAATTTGATGACAATAAAGCTCATACTGTAAAAGGTTTTTATACTACCAACAGCACTTATGCTGCACTAGCCATGAAAAATGGAGATGCTTTCTCTAAAAAGTTTGGAGGAGAATCCGGATACGACCCGGACTGGTTTAAACTATCTATTTGGGGTCATCACAATGGGACACAAACAGATACCATTGAGTATTATTTAGCAGATTTCCGTTTTAATAATCATGAAAATGATTACATAATTGAAACATGGCAATGGATTGAACTTACCTCACTGGGTTATGTGGATAGCCTGCAAATGAGCCTAAGCTCCTCCGACAATGGTCAATGGGGAATGAATACACCAAACTACTATTGTGCAGATAACTTTTATGTGGGCGCTGCTGAAGTGGGAATCACCGAATCAGCTGAATCAGCTAATGTGAATGTGTATCCAAATCCAACACAAAGTCAAGTCAAATTACAATCTGGGTCAAACAAAAGTTATAATGTATCAATAGTGGATTATACCGGAAAAGTAATTCGCCAACTTACAAATATTTCCAATGGACAAAATATTGATCTCTCTGAACAAGCACCCGGGCTTTATATTTTGCAATTATACGCTGGAAACAAGATCATAACTAAACGAATTATTAAACAATAAAATGCAAAAGTTACTTCTTATAATTTTGATTGTTTTGGGTTTATCTATAACTGGAAAACCCCAGTATATAACCAATGTATTGGAATATAACCCTGCACCCGGACAGCTCATAAACGAAGCTCCATGGGGAACTCCATCTGCTGCACAGAGCATTATTGGCGGAATCGATGGTCATTTGTCACTAGGTGCATGGGGTGGATACGTAGTATTTGAATTTGCCAGTGCAGTTGAAAACAACCCTGACAATCCTTACGGTATAGATTTTACCATCTTTGGCAACCCTATGCCAGATTGGAGCGAGCCAGGTATTGTATGGGTTATGAAAGACGAAAACAACAACGGTTTACCAGATGATCTCTGGTATCAACTGGCAGGTAGCGATTATCATTTTTCAAACACAATTCGTAATTATGAAGTAACCTACACTAACCCCGATCAGGATTCAGCTGTAGATGTACCATGGAACGATAATTTAGGTAACTCAGGATACATTTTAGCAAACTCAATCCACACACAACCATACTACCCGCTGGCTGATAGCTTTCCAAATATTTCAACTACAAGTTACCAATTAAATGGAACACGAATTCAACCGGAAGTTGACAGCACATCTTTCATGGTAAAAGTGCTCCAACGTGGTTTTGGTTACGCTGATAATCAACTAAAAAGAACTGAGCCCTGGACCACACCAGATAATCCATACACTACAGAAATAGAAAACTCCGGTGGTGATGGATTTGACATAAGTTGGGCTGTGGATGAACTTGGAAATTCAGTTGTGCTGGATGAAATTCATTTTATAAAAGTGCAAAATGGAATGTTAGCTGATGGAAGCTGGCTAGGTGAAATTTCAACAGAAATTTCAGGTGCTGTAGATGTTAGTCCAAACACCAATATTTCGGGTGTAAATCAAATGGTAGTGATTCGAGATTTGCCTCCCATTATTCGCGAAGAATATATTGAATTAGAAGCAATGGCATTTGAAAACGGATTATTGCTATCAAGCGAAAACATAGTGTGGTCAACCACCT
The DNA here is from genome assembly GCA_002869335.1 of Salinivirgaceae bacterium. Taxonomy (GTDB): domain Bacteria; phylum Bacteroidota; class Bacteroidia; order Bacteroidales; family Salinivirgaceae; genus Salinivirga. The sequence goes on from PKTE01000226.1 coordinate 6,922, forward strand.
CAACCGGCGCTAGTATTGATGAAGAAAATGTACTCCATCTCACACAATCAGGTACTATAGAAATAACCGCCACAATGGAAAGCAATCCTGAAATTTCGGCAATGGCAACAGCAACAGTTGAATTAAGCAATAGTATTAATAGTTTTAATCTAAAAGACAGGCTTCAATTGTACCCAAATCCCGCAAAAGAATATTTTATTATTGAGGATAATGGGTTATTAGAAATTCGAAATCAGCTGGGTCAAATCATTATAAAAGAACATACAAATAAAAATGATCGAATAAATATATCGCATTTAACAAACGGAATTTACCTGGTAAGTTTAAATGGAAGAACCGTTAAACTGATCAAACAATAACCCGATCTATGTTAAGAATCGGCAACAACTTAAAATATGCTCTGCTTTGCATATTGGTCTGTTTTAATTACATGATATCCTCTGCTCAGGGTATTCAGGATTCGCTTTTCCTAATCCCTGAGGTAGAGGTGTCTGGCCAGTATATTTTTCAAAAGGAGAATGCCGGAATGAAACAAACCCGGGTTGATTCTATGATTCTGATGCAGAAAATAAATGCCGATTTATCTACTTTACTTTCAGAAAACACTTCTGTATACATCAAAAATTATGGTCGTGGAGCATTGGCAACCACATCATTCAGAGGCACAGCACCCTCACACACTCAAGTTAGCTGGAATGGCATCAACATTAATTCTCCCATGTTGGGAATGGTTGATTTTTCATTGATTCCGGTTTACATTATTGATGATATGACCTTACAGCATGGAGCTGCCTCAGTTAGTCAGGAAAGTGTTGGTTTAGGAGGACACATCAGCCTGGAAAACAATGTCAACTGGCAAGATACGCTGAGTGGGAGATACATTCAATCGTTTGGGAGCTATTCGACCTTTGATGAGTTTGGGCAAATCAATATTGGTAATAAAACCCTACAATCTAAAACACGTGCCTATCATACCTATTCCAAAAACGATTATCCGTTTACTAACAAAATGATTATCCCTTACGAAAATCAGCGCAACGAAAATGCCGATTTTGGAAAATTTGGACTCATGCAGGAGTTGTACTACAGACCTATGGGACACATACTTTTATCGACAAAAGTATGGGGGCAAAAAGCTTTTAGAAGCATTCCCACAGCAAACTCCGATGAAAGCGAGGTTGACAATAAAAGCAAAGAAAACAAGCAAAACGATAATTCCATCAAAGCTGTAGCAAACATGAGTTACTTTAAAGAGAATGCTACTTTTAAAGTTTCCACCGGAATTGATGCTCAAGAACTAAATTATTACGCAGCATACTCAACCAATGGAGACCCGGAAAAACAAGTTGACTCCAAAAGCATAATAACTAGTTGGTACAATCTTTTCTCTGCAAAGTATTCACCTTTTAACAACCTCACTTTCAAAGGCAAAGCCACCATAAACCGTTTTGATATAAATAGCTACGATAAAGTGCTTCAATTAGGATACGATGTGATGCGTTACGAAGGCTCTCTATTTCTAGGTACTTATTACGAGTTAAATCCACATGTTCAACTCAATGGGAACTTGCGAAAAGATTATATTGAAAACCGATCCACACCTTTGATCTACACTTTTGGTATAAATTATAAGCACCTGATTTCAAAAAATCTGGTTATAAAAGCAAGTGCCGTGCGTAATTTTCATGCAGCATCTTTAAACGATCTTTATTACCAACCCAGTGGAAATCCTAACCTAAAATCTGAAAAAGGCTATACCTACGAAGGTGGTTTATCATACAGTTTTGGAAATAAAATATTTTCTCTTAATTCTGAAATAACCGGCTACTATTCTGAAATTTATAATTGGATTGCCTGGATTCCGAACAACAACAATGGAACATCATCCCCAAAAAACTACCGTAACGTTAACTCAAAAGGCATAGAAATAAATGTAGAGGGAAAATTGAAAATAAACAAAACCCATTTTTACATGAATGGAAACTATGCCTATACAAGTACAGTAAACCAAGGTAACACTGAGGATACTGACGATATTTCAAAAGGCAAACAACTACCCTTTATCCCATTGCATTCTGGAAACATTTTCATAAAAGCAGAAAACAGAGGCTATTACGCTGAATATCAACACAATTCTTATAGCGAGATTTATTCCATTTACACCAATAATCCATCAGAGGCTTTTGTTCCTTATTTCATGAATAATTTATCCGTGGGAAAACATTGGAGCTGGAAACGCTTTAACTTTGACGCCAACCTGAAGGTGAACAATTTATTCAACGAAAACTACAAAAGCGCCATGAACCGGTATATGCCCGGAAGAAATTATATGTTGATGTTAAAGATCGGATTTTAATAACATACCTATCATTCCTGTTTTATTGCAATATTTTTTACTTTTGGTAAAGAAGAGTTTTTTGAATAAATAATCTTATACTTATGAAAGTAGTTGCATTTAACGGAAGTCCTCGAAATGAAGGAAATACATACGAAGCATTAAAACTAGTTTGTGAGCAATTGGAAGAAAAGGGCATTGAAACGGAGATTATTCAAGTTGGAATTAAAAATGTAAGAGGCTGTGCTGCCTGCGGTACTTGTGCCAGAACAAAAAATGAAGAATGCATTATAAAATCTGATGATGTAAACCTGTGGATCCAAAAAATGAAAGAAGCTGATGGAATTATTCTAGGCTCACCCGTTCATTATGCATCAATGGCTGGAAATATGAAATCATTTTTAGACAGAGCCTTTTATGTGGCTGGAGCCAATGGATCAATGTTTCGTCATAAGGTGGGAGCTTCAGTTGTTGCCGTGCGCCGTTCGGGTGGTTTGCCAACCTTTAATGAACTAAACAATTATCTAAACTATTCAGAAATGTTAGTTGCTACTTCTAACTATTGGAATGTAATTCATGGAACCATGCCGGGAGAAGTACATAAAGACGAAGAAGGTGTTCAGATTATGAGAGTGCTGGGTAAAAACATGGCCTATTTACTTGAGCTAGTAGAGAATGGAAAAGGCAAAGTTACTCAACCTGAAAAGGAGAAAAAGATTTATACACACTTTGTAAGGTAGCATGCAAGCTATTTCTCATACCGATAATGCCCTATAATTTTAAAATCAAACAGACAATCTTCAAGCACTTGTCCGGCGCCAATGTTATGTATGATTAAGTAGCGTTTTCCATCGCGGGATTTTTTATTGGAAACAATGCCAATGTGAGTTACTGCGCCTCCCAGATTCCAGCACACAATATCCCCAGGTAAATAATCGGCCGGGTTGTTAGTAATTTTCTTAACCGTTCCAAATCGTTCAAAAAACTTCATTTGGTTAGGCACGCGTCGGTGATCAATGTTTTTATCCGTTCTTTTAAGTCCCCATTTGTTTGGGTATATGGAAAAATTAGCAACCATGTCTTCGTGAATCAATTTTTGCAGATCTACTCCGAACTTGCGATAGGCACGAATTATCACATCTGTGCACACACCTTTATGTGAAGGTACATCGCCATTGGGATATGATATGCTGAAATAGGCGGGATCATAGGTAACCTTATCGTTGGTCAAAGTCAAAGCTGAATCTGCAAACCGATCATAAAAAGTGGTTTGTCCAAATGTTGCAGAAACAATTGAAATAAATAATACTATATGAATAAATCGTCTTTTCATTTTTTATGCTTTGGTTATTCTTTAATAA